>CAZWNK010000008.1:0-22450 GCA_964635445.1 uncultured Candidatus Saccharibacteria bacterium
TATTAGGCACGCCGCCAGCGTTCATCCTGAGCCAGGATCAAACTCTCCATAAAAAAGCATTGAGTAGAAACTCAAAGCTCAAAATATTGACGTTGACGTTGCACTAACAAAATTTCAAAGACCTCTCCCATAAAATCCATACAGATTTCAGAGACTAGAGGAGAGTCTACAGATCGGGGAGAAAAAAGTCAAGCAACTCCACCTCTATTTTTTGCTGGTATTTGCCGGTCGGACCCTCACCCGCTCTATTGTGATATGACTCGCTGCCAAGAACGTCAAAAAAGCAGCCGCAAAAAGCGGTAGCAACGTATAGAATCGCATGATTGATTCGAGCACCGATGCCATCCCGAGCCACGTCAGGAGTAACCCTGCACCGATAGGTGTCAGGAGTCCGTAACTCACCGCCTTTTTCATCTTGATCGACGCCTCAGTCGTGCGGGTCAGTGCGAGATAAAAGGACAATGACAAAATCAGGAGCGAGAGATATACCACGTGCATGGCTCTGAGTTCGACGGCATTGAGAGAATTGACGAGCCACGCAGCACGCACTCCCCAGAGGTGTGGCGTGAAACAGAGACCGATAACTCCGCCCAACACTCCTCCGACCAAAGCCTGCTTCGGCGTATGCCCTTTGGCATCGTGCATATGATGCCACCGTTCTTTTGTATCAAGTTTGGTATGTGCTTGGAGCTGTTTGATAGCGACCGTTTGCTCTCCCGTCACTCGTCTGACATTGATCGAGTCATAGATGACGATAGCCGCCAACCACAACGCGATACCAAACGTCGTGCTCGAAAATCCATCAGCCGCACCGACTGTAGCTGCGAGGGCCATCACAACAGCACTGTGTGCACTTGGCATGCCACCCGATCGATAGAGATACGGGATGTCACGCTCTCCATGAAAATCTTTGAGTCCAAATTTACCGACTTGCGCGACGACATACGCCGCAAACGGTGCTACCAAAAATGGCTGATCAAGCAGCAGACTCACCTTCTACCCCCTTTTCGTTTGTTTCTTCCTCTTCGGCTTCTGGTTCATCGACAAGGGCAAGCGACGCCACACTATCACCGTCATTCAAGCGCATGATACGAACACCTTGGGTGACACGACTGAGTTCGGGGATATCTTTGAGACCAAGTCGGATCGTCTGGCCTTGGTTGGAGATGATGATCACCTCTTCCTTGGCATCGAGCGCCAGCGATTTCAAGCCGACAAGATTGCCAGTTTTCTTGTTTACGACAGCTGATCGTATGCCGACACCGCCGCGTTTGTGAGTCGCGAATTGCGCTACCTTGGTGCGCTTGCCATATCCAAACTCACTGATCACGAAGATACTGGCCTGCTCATTGGCAACATCCATACTGATCACGCTGTCGCCTGGTCGGAGACGAATGCCACGAACACCCCGAGATACACGACCCATCGGTCGTACATCTTTTTCATGGAAGCGAATAGCCTGGCCATGTGACGTCGAGATGATAATCTCATTGTCACCAGACGTGACTCGCACCCATCGCAGTTCATCGCCCTGATCGAGATTGATCGCGATGAGACCTGAGTTGCGAACGTTTTTGTACTGCTCAAATGGCGTTTTCTTGACCGTACCCTGGACCGTACACATCATGAGATTGCCGTTGTTGGCGCTGTGCTCAGCGTTGGAAACATTGAGGATCGAAGTGACCACTTCATCAGGTTGCAACTGAAGCAAGTTGACGATAGCCACGCCCTTAGCATTGAGTCCGACAGCTGGTAGCTCGTATGCTTTGAGTCGGAACACCCGACCTTTGTTCGTGAAGAACAAGAGGTAGTCATGCGTACTCGCCAGGACGAGGTGCTCGATGATGTCCTCTTCCTTGGTAGCCATACCGCGCTTACCCTTGCCACCTCTGCCCTGCTTTTTGTACTCGCTTGCTGGACTTCGCTTGATGTAGTTGGCCGAGGTCAGTGTGACCACGACTTGCTCGTCAGGTATGAGTTCTTCTTCTGAGAATTTACCAAGCTCGTTGGCGACAATCTTGGTGCGACGTTCGTCACCAAAACGCTCTTTGAGATCCAAAAGTTCGTCTTTGATGATTTTGAGAATCTTTTTCTCGTCAGCAAGAATGCCTTCGAGTTTACCGATCAGCTTCATGAGCTCAGCCAGCTCTTTTTCGATCTCGGCGCGCTCGAGGCCAGTAAGCCGTCGTAGCTGCATCGCCAAGATAGCTTGGGCTTGAATCTCAGAGAGTTTGAATTTCTCGATCAAGTTTTCTTGGGCTTCTTCAGTCGTCTGTGAAGCACGGATGACTTTGATCACTTCATCGATATGATCGAGAGCGATCTTGAGACCTTCGAGGATATGGGCGCGATCACGAGCTTTGCGGAGCTCGAACTCTGTGCGTCGACGCACCACGATCTGACGGTGTTTGACATACTCGCTCAGAATATCCTGCAAACCGAGGATCCGAGGCTGGATACCATCGATGAGCGCCAGCATGTTGTAGTGGAATGTCGTCTGAAGCGGTGTGAGTTTGTAGAGTTGATTGAGAAGTTTTTTGGGATATGCGTCTTTTTTCAGATCGATGACGATTTTGACATTACCACGCGCACTCTCGTCTCGGATATCGCTAATGCCCGTGATTTTTTTCTCATGCACCAGATCAGCGATCTTCTCTACCAACCCAGCCTTGTTGACGGCATACGGGATCTCCGTGATAACGATCTGATGTCGACCTTTAGATCCTTCGACAACTTCAGCTACACCCCGGACAACAACACCACCTTTTCCTGTCGAATACGCGGTCTTGAGGATGTTTTTACCATAGACAATACCGCCCGTTGGGAAATCCGGACCTTTCACGAATTTCAGCAGTTCCTCGAGTGGTGCTTCGGGATTATCGATCAGATGAACGGTCGCATCGACAATCTCAGAGAGGTTGTGTGGTGGGATATTCGTCGCCATACCGACCGCGATACCGAGCTGTCCATTGAGTAGTAGGTTCGGTAGTTTTGCCGGCAAGACACTTGGTTCTTTGCGTTCGCCGTCGTATGTTTCACGAAAATCAACGGTCTCTTTCTCGATGTCACTGAGCAGTTCCTCGGCAGCCTTGGCCATTTTAGCCTCTGTATATCGTTCGGCAGCTGGTGGATCGCCGTCCATCGAACCGAAGTTTCCCTGTCCGTCGACAAGCATATAGCGCATATTCCATGGCTGAGCCATACGGACCATGGAGTCATAGATGGCTGCATTACCGTGCGGGTGGTATTTAGCCATAACGGTACCGGTGACGTTCGCACTTTTTCGATATTTACTGCTCGGTCGAAGCCCCTCTTCCATCATGGTGTAGAGGATGCGGCGATGCACTGGCTTCAAACCATCACGAACATCGGGGAGTGCTCGCGCTACGATGACGCTCATCGAATAGCGAAGGTAGCTGTCCTCCATGACGTCTTCGACAGTGCGCAACTCGACGGTCTTGGAATGCGTCACGCCGGTCACGATTTCTGGTTCAATAGGTTGATTTGGTTGTTGGTCGTCCATCTGTGGGTCCATATTAGATATCCAAATCCTTTACAAATTTTGCATGCGTCTGGATGAAGTTTTTGCGTAGCTCTACTTCATCGCCCATCAATTTGTTGAAAATTGCATCAGCCTTCTCAGCATCCTGAACATTGACCTGTACGAGCACGCGTTTGGTTGGATCCATTGTCGTCTCGAACAGCTGTTCGGCATTCATCTCTCCGAGACCTTTGTAGCGTTTCTGCTCGACAAAGCCAGCCTGCTTATAACGCTCCTCTTCTGTGTTGATCTTGGTGCCGGCTTTTTTGCGTTCTTCGATCGACTCACCTAAGACTTTTTCGAGCTGTGATTCGTCATATATATACATGCTCGTTTTGCGGCCTTGTTTGATGAGCTCAAACAACGGCGGCTTGGCAAGGTAGAGATGTCCGCCTTCGATAATTGGCGCCATGAAACGGAAGAAAAATGTCAAAAGTAGTGTGCTGATGTGCGAACCGTCGACATCGGCATCCGTCATGATGATGATACGGTCATAGCGGAGGCCACCCATATCAAACTGTTCACCGATATTGACCCCGAGAGCTTTGATGAGGTTTAAGATTTCATTATTAGCCAGCATTTTATCGAGTCGGGCACGTTCGACGTTGAGAACTTTCCCGCGAAGTGGCAAGATCGCTTGCGTCTTGCTGTCACGACCGGTCTTTGCCGAGCCGCCAGCCGAGTCTCCCTCTACCAAGTACAGTTCTGAATTCTTCGGGTCTTTACTTTGACAATCGGCGAGTTTGCCCGGCATGCTTGCGCCATCGAGTACACCTTTGCGGATGATGTTTTCGCGTGCCGCACGAGCAGCTTTGCGAGCACGAGCAGCGATGATCGACTTGTTGACCATCTTGCGAGCAGTCTGCGGATGCTCTTCGAGGAAGTACGCAAACCATTCATTCATGACTGTCTCGACGTAGCCACGAATTTCTGGGTTACCGAGCTTGTTTTTGGTCTGACCTTCGAACTGAGGATCAGGTAGTTTCACGAGTATGACAGCCGTCAACCCTTCGCGCACATCATCGCCGCTTAGGTTCTCTTCTTTTTCTTTCAGGAGGCCATTTTTGCGTGCATATTCGTTGATAACCTTCGTGATAGCCGTGCGGAAACCGGTAAGGTGTGTGCCGCCATCAGGGTTGAAGACGTTGTTGGCGAATGCTTTGACTGTCTCGTTGAAGCCTTCGTTGTATTGCAGGGCCACTTCCACCATAGTGTCTTCGACTTGGCGCTCAACGTAGAAAATCTCGTCGTCGATTGGGTCTTTGCCGTGATTGAGGTGTTTGACGTACGATTTGATACCACCATCAAAATAGAAACTCGCTTCTTCCCCGGTTCGCTCATCATAAACTGTCGTTTTGACGCCTTTTGTGAGATATGCCTGGTGTCTGAGGTAATCGACTACCCAGTTATAATCAAATTTTGTCTCAGAAAAGATCGTGCCATCAGGCCAGAACGTGATGGTCGTACCCGTATCGTCTGCTGTCCCAATCTTTTTGACTGGCGCAAGCGGCACACCAGTCTCGTAATCTTGTACATAGACGCCGCCATCGGTGTGTACTTCAGCCTTCAGTTTAGTAGACAAGGCGTTGACGACACTTAAGCCCACACCATGAAGACCAGAAGATACTTTGTATCCGCCGCCACCGAATTTACCACCGGCGTGAAGTACCGTGAGCACGGTCTCGAGAGCACTCTTCCCTGTCTTGGCCATCTTGTCGACTGGGATACCACGTCCATTATCACGAATGCTCACGCCGCCATCGTCCAATATACGTATATGTACCGCGTTGGCATGCCCCGCGATCGCTTCGTCGACTGAGTTGTCGGCGATTTCTTTGATCAAATGGTGAAGACCTTCTACTCCCGTACTGCCGATGTACATACCCGGTCGCTTGCGAACCGGTTCCAATCCTTCTAGTACTTGAATAGCTTCTGCACCGTACTCTTTTTGTTTAGCCATGTACCCTCATCAGATCTCTTATAACGAGGGTATTATACCGATGAGGAGCTAAAATCACAAATTCATATTGCGATAGGGTGCCCTACTAGTGTTTAATTAACATAAGCATAAGTGAGGGAACAAACCAGTGCTCAAAGATCTGATATCTCAGCTGTCGTACAGTCCGAGTGCGGTGGGTCAATTATTATTTTATGCCAAGCGCCTGCGCCAAGAAGAGTTCACTCGGCGGCTTGGGCTTGTAGCTATGGGTTTGGCTATCCTTGTACAAAGTTTCGCACTTATCTCCCCACCACAACAGTCGTTTGCCTCATCGAGCAACGATGTCATCGGCACGGTCAATTCGACTGCTGATGTGATCGATGCGATGCGCCGCAACCCAAGTGTCAAATTATTATTTGATGAGTACGGCGTCACCGAAGCCAATGTCAGTGCGATGCAATGGGAGCCCAAAGATATCGTCAGCACCGATGGATACTGGTCAGTCGGCCGGGAACCACAAGGCTTCCAGGGAGAATACCAACTCCCTAGTGGCTTCTGGGCACGCCCCCTCAAAGCATGGGACACTGGCCCATCGAGCTCATACCGCGCTCTCGTCGGTACGACGTCCCGAGGCCAGAAATTCTGGATCCTACAAACCTGCGGCAATATCGCCACACGCGAGGCTGGTCCATATGTTCCTGTCGCCGCTCCCCCGACAACCAGCGTCACTCCTGCGCCAGTCACAACAGCCCCACAACCGAGCTACAACATAGGTAGTTTTCAGTTTACCTGCGACAAAATAATCGGCTTTGCTCAGGACAAGCGTGATGTTCCGGGCGATATCCATCAGCTCACTTTGGCCATCAACTCTCCCGACAATAACGAGATCGGCCGCATCTTCGGTGTTTCAGGCAACTTCGAACATCCCATGCCGACACAACTAAGAGATTCGGCGGTGCACCAAATTGTCATATATATATTGGAAGCTGACGGAACCAATCCGGGTATTGCGTATGGACAAGTCGGCCCCTGTGTCACCACGAGCTCATCCACGCCCCCGCCGGTGATCACGGCTTACATCTGTCCTGCAGGTGGACCAAACGCTGGCAGACAAGTATCCAACCCTTCTACAGATTGTCCTAACTACCCAGTTTGTCCAAGTGGACCCAACGCCGGCCTAAGTGTCACCAATCTCAATCAATGCCCAAGTTATCCTGTCTGTCCAAGCGGACCCAAACAAGGTCAGACTGTGACAAGCATCAGCGACTGTCCGTCGTATCCCAAGTGTCCAAGTGGGCCAAACGCAGGCAGAGAAGTACCGGTGATCAACGACACCAATTGCCCACCTAACCCTATTCCCAATCTCGACATTCATAAATACTATCCCTCAGGCAGCTCTGTCCAGAACGGCACCACCATCAAACCTGGCCAAGAGATCACTTATTTGATCACCTACAAAAACGCGGGCCCTGGTGTCGCCTACGATACAACCATCACCGAGACCGTTCCCAATCACATGTCATTTGTCCGCCTGAATACGCCCACCACTTCACCGATCACGACTAACGGCCAGACAGTCACCTGGAAGCTAGACAACACCCAGAGCGTCCTCGGAGGCGACAACACGACCAAGACATTTGAAGTTGTGCTAAAAGTCGGGTCCAATGCAACGCAAGGTGAAGTCCTCTGCAATATTGCGACAATTAGCGCCCAAGGCGGTTATACGAGACAAAGTGGCGTTGGTGAGGCATGCAACCCAGTCGATATCCCACCAGCCGACTGTCCATACAAGCCCGGCGTCGGCATACCTGCCAATGACACTGTTCGCTGCCGTCCCTGCCAATCTCTACCAGGTCAAAACATTTCTTACGATAGTCCCAGCTGCCCTGTCAGCGCCGAGTGTAGCTACCTCACTGTCGATACACCCTCCAGTCAGTTTGATTTCAAGCGAGTCTTCCATGCCCAAGCTAATGCCAACACACCCACCGCTATCCAGTATTTCAAATATGACTGGGGCGATGGCATATCGCAGACAACTGGCAGCTTGACCAATCCCGCCAACAAACTATCCGACACTCAAGAACACACCTATAAAAATGCTGGAACGTATACAGTGAAGCTGACTGTTCAGACTGTTTTCGGCACCAAGACGAGTGACACGTGCACCAAGCAAGTGACCATCACTGCTCCCAAACCTGCTCAGATTGTCTACACCAAAAAAGTGCTCCGCAGCAACAATGATTTCAACGGCCAAACTGCTCAGCCTGGATACACACTTGTGTATCAGCTCATCAGCAGCAATGTTGGTGATCTCGAGGCCAAAGACGTCGCACTGCCAACCGACGATCTGACAGATACCACCGACTATGCCACGATCACATCATTTGGCGACGGTATATACAACACGCAGACCAATGTCGTCAGTTGGAATAAAGTCACCATCCCCGCTCATGGCCAAGTTATCAAAACAATCGAGTTCACGATCAAAGACCCACTCCCTGGCACTCCTCGGAACGGCACGCGTTTCGACTCGCTGATCGAAAATGTCTACGGTGGGTCCAAAGTAAGCGTCAAACTACCACTGGATATTTCCAAAGGCACGGAACGTGTCGTCGCAACTATCCCTCGTACCGGTTCTGGTCTCAATGTCATTATCGCGACGACAACCATCACTGTTGCGGCGTATTTTTACGCACGATCTCGTTTACTCAAACGTGAAGCTACCCTGCTCAAACGTGATCTAACAGGCAGCGGAGTCTAATACGATGGCCGAACACCTTTCTACGCATTCGCACGAAACCTCCAAAGCTCACGAGGACCACGGACGGTCCACAACACAGGAGCGAACCAAAAGTCGTTCAGAGGTGGCGCCCGAACGCTCTCGTACCGTGTCTCCAGAGGCTCTGAAGCACCTGCAAGAACGAGCCAAAGCCGAAGCGCAGCGCAGCGACGAAGTCACGCCTCGTACCGACAACGAAACCCCGCCACCATCTTCCGTTTTCGGTGTCCTCGATACGCAGACTGAGCGTACGGTCATGAATCGATTACGCAAGCAGTTGCCGACGTACGATCGAGTCTTCAGTCACATCATCCATGCGGAGCCGATCGAACGAGTAAGCGAAGTTGCTGGGTCGACAATCGCTCGCCCTTCTGGCATCTTGGGAGCAGGAGTGACTGCGTGTATCGGTCTCGCTTTTGTCATGATCGTAGCCAAAAGAACTGGCTTTGCACTCTCGGGTAGTGAATTTTTGATACTTATCGTGGCTGGTTGGTGTCTGGGTTTGCTGGTGGAGTTTGGGTATCGGACGTTCCGACTTTCCCGCCATCAACGGTAGTCGACGCATCATTCGAGACGTCGGGCTCAGGACCGTAGTGCAGATTGCCATCTTTGTCGATATAGACCTGTAGTTTCGGATCTTGAGATACGGGTTCGACATTGTCGTGCTCACCCGGCAAGATGTTGAGTGCAGCATTGATATCATCCAACTGCGTGGTATCTTCGCCAGTTTCTTCTTTCTTCTCTGGCTGAATGACTTCAGCCTCGATCTTGTTTTTGACCTTGGTCTTTTTCAGGATCTTGGGCTTGTCATCCGTAGGCTCATTATCTCGTTGCTTGTCATCGCGGAACAGATCGTCGACTTGATCGAGTGGCGTGAATTGCTGATCACCATCTAGTTTCTGCTCCGCAGTATCTTCTGGCGATTTCTCGGCATTGATCGGTGATGTAGGCGGAACGTCTTGTGGTGCAGGAGGCGCTGATGACGTGTCACGCTGTGGCATTGCCTTCACTGGAGTGGCCGGAGCGGCTCCCGTAGGCGGCGTGGTCAGCTTGCGTTTAGCCAACCACTCGTCGAGAAACGAGCTTGCACTGCTACTAGGTGCAGATCCAGTACCCTGGCCACTACTTGGAGATGCTCCAAAACTACTTGGCGACTGGAACTGGCGTGCTGACGCACTACCTCCGCCAAATGGACTATCAAATGCTGGCTTGGGTGGTGTTTTGGTTTCAAGCCGTTTGAATATCTCCGACTCCACCACTGCACGCGGTCTGCCGTATTTAGCGGCTGCAAGTTGTTTGAGCGCAGCGCCGAGTTGCGGGTTGGGATGACCTAGCTGCGGCAGCGTCGCCATACTAAATGGATTGGTCGGCACGCCGCCAATAATGATACGGACGATGGCATTGTAATTCGGGAGCTTGACGATGTCGTCGACATCAAAGGTCGGCGAGAAGTATTTGACCAGGAAATCAGCGTCAGTTGCACTAGCTCGAAGGTTGATGATCGAACCGACGTTGCCGAAGACAGCATCACGTATGTCATCCGTCAGCTGACCTATGTACTGGTTGGCAACCATGAGATTGAGATGGTATTTTCGAGCCTCAGCCAGGATTGTCGCAAAGCTTTCAGTGGAGAAATTCTGAAACTCGTCGACAAACAAACAAAAATCGTTGCGCTGATCTTCAGGCATATCGGCCCGACTCATCGCCGCAGCTTGGAACTTCATCACGAAAATCATGCCGAGTAGTTTTGAGTTCAACTCGCCCATGCGGCCTTTGCTGAGGTTTACCAACAGGATCTTTTTGTTATCCATCACGTCGCGCAAGTTGAACGAACTTTTTGGCTGACCAATGATGTTGCGCATCATCGTGTTCGATAGGAATGCACCAAACTTACTGACGAACCAACTTTTGACTTCACCAAACTCGTTGGATCGTTCCGAACCCGGCATTTCCTTGGTCCAAAAATCTATGACAGTCTGATCGGTGACATGTTTGAGTTTTTGGTCGACATAGCTACGATCACTAAACAGTTTCGGAATGTCGATGAAGGTCCCACCCTCCGGATCGGCCATGATCGTCAGCGCTGCGTTACGGAAAAGATGTTCGTAGCGCGGACCGATGATGCCCTGATGTTGCGGATCATAGAGCTTGTACAACATATTGATACCCTCTTGGATGAGGAAATCTTTTTGGTCATCATTATGGTACTCAAACATATTGAGCCCGAGCGGATAGTCCATATCTGCTGGGCTGAAATAAATAACATCCTCAGTTCGCTCACGTGGCACAAGCTGCAAGAGCTCTTCGACGGCATCACCGTGCGGATCGATGAATGCAAAACCTTTGCCATCGAGCATGTCTTGAAGCGCGAGGTTTTTGAGATAGACGGACTTGCCTGTACCCGTCTGTCCTACGACATACATATGACGACGTCGATCTTCTTCGCTGAGACGTATTTCCTTTTTCACACCACGAAAGATGTTGTACCCCAAAAGCAGTCCTGTCTCAGACACATTCGTAGGACCATCAACTTGTCGTGATGCTTGGCGTTCCAACTGGGCCGTCGGCGTACTGTGCTGGTCTGGAAAATGGAAAATCGTTGCAAGTTCTACACTGTTTAAGATGTTCTGATTCACCTCTGGTGGGAAGAAGCGCATGATGTATGATGTTGTAAATTCTTCTATGTCTTTGGCTGGCGTGAATTTGAAACCATTTTTGCCCGGTGCATCGAACAATGAGAAGGTTGCCACGAGGTTACTGAGAATAGTCTGAGACTTCTGCGCTGTATTGGATGAAGCCATGACGCGTATCAGGACTTCATATCCAGAGTGTCTGGTCTTTTCTTCAATTGAATCAACCAGAGCTTGCTCAAGTGATGAAAGTTGCTTGTCCTCGGGCTTCGTCTCTTTGTTCTCTGGTGGCTTAGAAATCGCCATAGCGATCTGCTTCACCATCGTAAAGCCGCTCGATTTCTTTTTACCCTTATCTTTGCGTTTACTGGTAGCAGTATCGATAGCATGCTTTGTCCATCCTTCTTTGGCGGGTCGGAGCATGATCTGGATGCCCGCACCATCCTCTTTCGTCAAAGCCGAGAAGGCATTGAGGAGCGACTGCATTGCATCGCGCTTGAGATCTTGATATGTCGCGATTGGATACGAAAAATCTTCTTTGAGTGTCAGTTCACCACCGATGGTGCCAGTCAGTTTACCGATAGGACTAAAGATATTGTGCTCTTCGACTTCTTCGAGCTGCGCAGTCGGATAGGCACTGACCACTGCTTGCTTGACCACTGCCACCATAGCCAACGGAACGGCCGCATAGTAATGCACCAATCCTCTGGAACAGACGATTTCAAAGGCAATGTGGCGCTGTCCATAAAACTTCGACTTTGGACCTTTCTGAGAAGTGCTTGCCAATATATTGTAGAGAACCGTCGCTTTAGAGATATTCTCTTCGGTCACATCACGCACGTCACGAGAACCTACCTCTATATCCTCGCTAGTTGGCGGCAAATGTATCAGGAGCGGCACCATCTTGAGGCCGCGTTCGTAGTTCTTCGCTTCTCGCAGATCTCGTCGATACGAGAGGAATATCCAGCTTCCACCGGCGAGTCCGACCACGAGAACGACTAGGATGATTATGATAAATGCCATCGCCCCTTACCCGATTAGCCTTTCGTTCTACCAAAGCGTTTGGTCAAATAGTCGTTTTTCAAAGCGTTGATCGCTGTACTTTTTCGGTACGGATCGTGGCGAGTATGATTGAGTATTTGTTTGGCGCGCGTTACCCACTCCTTCTCTATCACATCGACGTCGTCAGCCGTAGCAGGACCTTTGATCTGAGAGCTCTGATCATGTAGCTGAGTTTGTGCCGTAGCAAGTGGTCGAGCCACCGGAAGTGGTGCGGGTATCATCTGTGGCGCCGTCTGCGATACTGGTGATTGGTCATCTCGAGGCGCAAGTCGCTCAGGAAATGCTCGTCCCGGTGCACTCTCTTGACCAGGCATCTGTCGCAACTCTGGTGCTCGCTGTACAGCTGGTTTGGGCAATTCAAACTGAGGTGTTTCGTGCATATCCATTTCAGATTAAGTATAGCAAATAAACACAGGTTTTTTCTCTCCGTTATTTCTCTGATGAAAATATATTCATGTCTGAATATAAGTTCAGATATACAAATACGTTGTTATTTTTATATCTACTATTATCGATCTATCTTGAGATTTTCAAATCTAAACCTATACCCTACATACAGCCGTGATAAAAGAAACGTACATATGAGCAACGCAAACAGCTGTGCATTCAAAAGCTTATTGAGCGATAGGATCAATGTTACGAGCGTAAACCAGCCGTAAACCGCAAGGCGAGTGAGCACTGCGATACGCGAACCACCGAACCGTGGATAGCGAACGCTCATATACAGCACACAAACAAGACTTGTGACGAGAATGACTAACAGATAACGGAATGTGACAGACTGTTGTGGAGATATCAATGTTATAACAAGTATAAGCAATATGAACTCAAGTGCACTTAGTAACATGTATGTTCTTCTGGGAATCATGCGATGTAATTGGCGCGATCCTGGAGCATCGCTCGTCATCTGCATATCGTCTTCGTTCATACTGCTTATCCTATCACGTTTACTATTGATATTCGCCTTCTCATCATGGACTCGCCATAAACAAAAAGCACTCCGTTAGTGGTACGAGAGTGCTCACAAAGAGAATCCTAAATTAAGGTGTTAGGACGACAAATCCGCCCGATTTATATAAATACATAGCGCTTGTCGCCCTAACGATGACTGACCGCTCTCGGTTGGGTTGCCCCATTGAGAGCGAAAACTGCCTGGATACGGATTAGGGGCCGTTACCCAAACATGGTTCCCTACTCATAAAAGTAGGAAGCCACACTGCTCCAGTAGCCTTTGGACAGCTACTGAACCGGTCGAATTGGTTATGGTACGCAGTGAGGTTTCATACATTTTTATATTTGTGAGGAACAACCCTAGCCTACCAAGCTATCATGCAGCTGGTCAATACTTTTTATGCTTACTTTATAGACTTTATAACAACTATGATCTGTTATTTGGTACAACTAATTGTAGTAAATTTTATAATGTTTCATCACAACACCCTGCCCAATCATTGTATTCAAGCTCAGATTAAGCATATTTTGGTGCGTCTATTTTGTACTCACATGACATATTGAAGTGTCTTTGCTATGGTTGGCTCATGGATGAATTTATTAAACGATGGGGGTTTGTGCGTTCAGAAACTTTGGCAATACTTCAAGCCTTAAGTGATGAGCAATTAAGTTTTAGGCCAGATGGCGACAAATGGCAACCCTTGTATTATCAGTTTGGCTGTATTGCACGAACCCAGATCGTATACTCCAGAGCTGCAGCAAGCGGAGCGATGGACTTCTCTTTGTTTGGATCCGAAGAATTACCAAAGAAGGATAAAAGTAAATCCGTGGAGGATATTCGAAACCTTCTAAACACCTCTAATCAAGAATGGATTGAATCACTACGCAACAATCAAGGTGGCGTTCACTGGCCCGACGGCAACAAATCACTACAATTACACATTGCTGCCCTATCAGAGCATGAACGTATACATCACGGCCAATTGATCTCCTACTTCACGCTAGCTAATATCGAACTCCCGCAGAGTTTCAAACAAAACTGGGCTTTATAGTTTTTCTGGGTCTGGGGCACTAACGAGTCCTGATGAGCGAATGGCAAAGTGACAATACCAGCGAGGCACCTTTAGCGAAGCGATTGTGCCGAGCATTGTCGGCTTTGACAATGAGATCATAACGACGAATGTTATAAGCCCCAGCACTTTTGCATACTTTTGGTGACAAAAGTATGGCTTAGCTCAGTTCCTGCAAGGAACATTTTGCCGGCCCAAAAAGTAACGAGCTATGTCGTGGCGATACACGACAATAAAGTTATCCACAGGAACATAACCATTTTCTAAAAATATGTGTTGACACCCCAAAACGCTCTGCTAAGATCGTATTAGCACTGTGAATAAAAAAAGTGCTCAAAAACAAAAATCATCTGTTACAACGGCCACTCGCAGGCCGTTGTTTCTATTTCAGGCACTCCCCCACGTACAATCAGGTCGCACCAACATCGATTCAAAAATTGACACATGGTGCTACACTTTTTTCATGACAGCGACGGTCCAAACAGCCATGGCACATGGCCTCCGCGGCCTCCCCATTACGGTCGAGTGCGACACGTCCAACAGCCTCCCCAACATAGTCATTGTCGGCCTTGGCAACAAAGCCATAGACGAGTCCAAAGAGCGCGTGAGAAGCGCGCTCAAAAACTCCCAGCTCGATATCCCGCGTAAACGAATCACTATCAACCTCGCACCTGCAGACGTGCCCAAAGAAAACGCTGTCTTCGATTTACCGATTGCGCTTGCAATCCTTCTCAAAAGTGAACAGATCAAACCAACGAGCCTCGAGAAAACTCTCGTGCTCGGCGAATTATCACTCAACGGGGACATTCGTCCTATCAGGGGTGTTATAGGTATTACCCTTATGGCAATCGAGATGGGCATCACGACCATCATCGCCCCAATCGAAAATGCACCACAAATAGCGCTCGTATCTGATGTAACAATCATTGCTGCTAGTTCACTCAAACAGCTCTATGAGCACCTGACCGGCCTCGTGCCATTACAGCCATTTAGAGGCGATTTGAGCGTACTTTCAGTTCCACACGACTACGAGTTCGATTTCAGCGATATCGTAGGCCAAGAGCTCGCTAAACGCGCCCTAGAGATAGCGGCGGCTGGCCGCCATAACGTCATGATGGATGGGCCGCCCGGAACGGGTAAAACCCTACTCGCCAAAGCCTTGCCCTCTATCTTGCCGGCTATGAGCCGCCAAGAAATCATAGAGGTGACACATCTCCAAAGCCTTGCCGGTCATCAGCTCTCCTCTGTAGTGACCGTTCGTCCGCTCCGCGCACCGCATCATTCCTCGAGCCACGTTGCTCTTGTGGGTGGCGGCAAAAATCCTCGCCCAGGTGAGATTAGTCTCTCACATCGAGGCGTCCTCTTTCTTGATGAACTGCCAGAGTTCCCTCGTCAAGTTATCGAATCACTCCGACAACCTCTCGAGGACAGACAGATCTCAATTGCCCGCGCTTCAGATGCTGTCGTCTATCCAGCAGACTTTATACTCGTTGCCACGCGCAATCCCTGTCCCTGTGGCTACCTGGGCGACACGAAGCACGAATGCACCTGCACAACGACCCAGATTCTGCAGTACAACAAAAAGTTATCGGGTCCAATCATGGATCGCATCGATATGCACGTGCTTGTCGATCGTGTCGATATGTCAAGTATTCTCGACAACGTTCAGACCGAACCAAGCAGTGATATTCGGAAAAGAGTCGAAAAAGCGACCCACAAACAGCAAGAACGCTTCCAGGATTCCACGCGTCGCAACAGCAGTCTGAGTAATCGCGAGATCAAGACAATTGCCAAACTTGACCACCAAGCACGAGCATTTCTCGATCAAGCAGCCGAACGTCTCGGACTCTCCACCCGGGCTTACATACGCACCATACGCCTCGCTCGAACAATCGCTGATCTCAATGAGAGTGATGTAATTAATCAGTCTGACATCGCTGAAGCGTTGCAGTTTCGGCAACGAACACAATCATTCTAGAAATTGCTTCCAGAACTTTCATACTGAATACATTCGGTTCCCACTTGCGAGCATTTTCCGTATCTGTTACAATCTGGACTCGAACAGGCTATTAGTTTAAGGAGAACTCCATAGACAAGTACACACGCCTCAATGAGGCAATTCGGGCACCGTATTTGCGCGTCATAGATGAGCACGGTAATCAGCTCGGCGTCATAGGTAGATTAGAAGCCTTGCAGCGCGCCCGTGAAGCAGAACTTGACCTAGTAGAGATATCTCCAAATGCTGACCCGCCTGTCGCGAAAATCGTCGACTGGGGTAAATACAATTACCAGCGCACCAAGCAGCAACAGAAAGCCAAGCGAAATCAGAAAACCTTTGAGGTGAAGCAGATTCGCTTCGGTCTCAAGATCAGCGATCATGATCTCGGCGTCAAACTCCGCAAGATCACTGAGTTTCTCGAGGAAGGCCATACCGTCAAAGTATCAGCTTTCTACAGAGGACGAGAGCTGGCTCACAAAGACTTGGGCTACAAGCTTCTGGAACGCATCGTTTCCCTACTCGGAGACAAAGCCACTGTCGACGGCACGCCACAGTTTGCGGGCAAACAATTAACGATTACGGTCAGACCAAACGCATCGGTTCGAGCTTCTCATCAGAAAGCTGCTACCGAGGACGCACCACGAGTTGTGTCGTTTGAATGATCGAAGAGGAATACAACCATGCCAAAACTAAAGTCACATAGCGGCACAAGCAAGCGCATCCGGATCACCAAGACCGGCAAAGTACTGCGTCATCGCGCTGGCACGAGCCACTTTATGCAGAAAAAACAAGCGAGCACCAAACGAGACATCGGTGTTGCCCGCCAGGTCATACATGGTCGCAAGCGCAAAGTTAAGCGAGCCTTAGGAGTCTAATCATGAGAGTTAAGCGCGGAGTTGCCTCCCACCACAAGCACAACAAAATCCGAAAAGCTACTAAAGGTATGCAACGAGCTCGTCGCTCGAGCATCAAGCTTGGTAATCAAGCAGTGATCAAGTCACGTCAACACGCCTATCGAGACCGACGCAATCGCAAACGTGATCTGCGAGCTCTCTGGATCACTCGTATCAGCGCCGCTGTTCGTGAGCATGGTATGAGCTATAGTGTCTTTATGGCCGGTCTCAAGAAAGCTGGCGTGACGCTAGACCGCAAAGTGATGAGTGAACTTGCAGTCAGCGAACCAAAAGCTATCGAAGCCCTTGTCGCAACAGCCAAGAAATAACATCTCTATCCCAAGAGAATTTAAAAACTCCTCAAGCGAGGAGTTTTTAAATGTGGACGCTAGTAAGCCGGGTTCTGTTTTATCTGATCATCTATCTAGCCCTACCGTTACCGATAGGATCAAGCGGTTTTTGTGATCAACCTCGACGAGCAATCGTTGCCAGTAAACTGACACGAAGGTTGATCTCCTTGCAGCAGACAGGGTTTACCTCTGTTCGTAGTCACCTACGATCACTGTGGGCTTTTACCCCACTCGTTTCACCCGTTCCTGACCCTTGTTAGAGCCGGTGGTTTCGTTTCTGTGGCACTTTCCCTAGGGTTACCCCTGGTTGCCGTTAGCAACTGTCTTGCTCTACGCTGCCCGGACTTTCCTCCAAGTCGCAAGCGACCTGGCGATCAGTCAACATCCACGTGCAATATTATAACAGATATGCTTAAGCTCTGGAATAGTAACCGTTAGCTTGAAATTGTTGTTGTCGTAATTGCTATGATTTAACAGATGGATCAAGACTGAGCTTGCTCGTCCAGAATCCTGTTTACTTCTGCGTCAGCTTCTGTATTTTTATCACGATAGACATGCTCGATCGTATAGCTTTCAAATTTCTGAAGCAATTCTTTGATAATAGCGTGGATCGGCCACAGGTCGCGGTTGCGAATTTTGTAGATACCCGTGAGCTGATTGCACACCAACAAACTGTCCATATATATATGAATAACTCGCGCCTGGATCTCTAGCGCTCGTTCAAGCGCTAGACGAACAGCATGATATTCGGCTTGGTTGTTGGTCGTGATGCCTAAGTATGCCCCGCCCGCCTCGATCAGACTGCCGTCCATGGCTTTCAGTACAAAGCCAGACGCCGATGGCCCAGGGTTTTTTCTCGATCCGCCATCTGTAAATATTTGTATTTCATGGTGAGTGGTTTCTGTCATGCACCCATCATACCGTACTAGGAGTGATTTCAGAGAGAAAACACTTCACAAGGAGCGATCGGTAGCGTACGATAAGCACAAGAAGTATTAACACTTTTGGAGGTGGCAATGAACCCTGATGGCGTATCAGAGAAGGACAATACCAAACCTAACACAACGATGAGCGATGTAAGCCCTACTCCCGCCCCTGCTACGACAGTCTCGCCCGAACAAATGAACATGCCAAGTGAGCCAAAAGCGTCGGAACCGACTCCTATGCCACAAGGCGATAAGCCAGTAAAGACAGGCGACCATAAACGCACCACTGGTATGGTACTGATCCTCATCGCTGTCATGCTCCTCGTCGTCGCCGGCGCAGTCGCCTATCGAACCGTCCTCCATAAAGACACAAAGACCGTCACAACTGATGTTGTTCAGAAAAAAGACATATCAGTTCTCAACCTCGGCACCACTGAAGTCGGCTTCAATGTCTACCCTCCGACATATCCGAAGGCCATCGCCAACAGTATGGTGGATCGACAGATATTTGAAGCGCTCGTCGCGTTTAGTGGCACCAAAATCGAACCCCAACTCGCCGCAAGTTGGACCAACCCAGATGATTCGACGTGGTTGTTCAAACTAAAATCCAATGTGAAATTCCATAACGGCAAGCTCATGACTGCAAAAGACGTCAAAGCGAGTATTGATGCCGCTTCCAAGCAGAAGGAATACAAGGCCTTTGTCGATACACTTAAATCAGTCGAGGTCGTTGATGACGGCACACTCAAGATTACGACAACAACACCTGACCCAGTACTCCTCAACAAACTAAGCTTCATCTTCGTATACGACACCAGCGTTACTGTCGTTGACCCCACCAGTGGCACCGGTCCATACACTTTGAAACCAAATACAACTCCCGCCAAAGACTCCTTACAGCTTGTCGCCTTCGACGACTATCATGGCGGTCACGTCTATACTCGCGAGCTCAGCTTCAAAACCTTCAAAGACGCTGCTTCTATCATCGATGCCATCAAAGCAGGCACGATTAACTTTGCAGTAAGCCTGAGTGAGGATAACGTCAACACTATCAAGACGACACTCCCCACGATTACGAGTACTAAATTCGAATCCAACTCGATAACAAGTCTCTACTTCTCAACACTCAAGAGCGGTAGTCCTCTGCAGAAAAAGGAAGTTCGCCAAGCACTTTATCTCGCGCTTGACCCAGCGGCGATTATCAAAGCAGGCGGCAATCCATCGAACATCGCCTCACAGATGGTTCCTCCTACTGTTCCAGGCTTTGATCCAACTTATGTTCGACCAACGCAAGATGTCACCAAAGCCAAAGAACTTTTGAAAACAGCAGGCTATGAAACAGGCCTCAAGCTCTCACTCGCTGGCGCAACCGCTTCCAAACCACTCGCCGATGAGATCAAAAAGGAACTTGAAGCTGTCGGCGTTACGATCGATGAGACCATCTATACCAATGGTGATGACCTCTACAATACGTTATACGCAGGCTCCAAAGACCTCATCATCGCAGCCTACGCAACCGACATCAATGACCTCAGCGATGTCGCGTCTGTGGTCTACACTAAGAGTGGCGGTTACAATATCTACGACAATGCGACAGTCAATCAACTCCTCAAAACCGCAAGCACAACATTCGACCCAACCCAACGCCTGAAAGTATTGCAACAAGTATCGAGAACAGTGGCCGATGATTACGGCAGCGTCCCGTTCCGAGTTCGCGTATCCAACTATGCCTCAACCGTCCCGGCTGTTACAACACTTGAGTACAATGGCGGCAATCTCCCAGGTATCTATTTCTGGAAGGTCTATCAGAAGTAAAAACTAACACGTCAAGGGTGGTATGAAGCTAGGTATACGGGCAAAATTTATCCTCCTTATTGCCTTGCTTCTAATGCCGGTCTTTGCTGGTATTGCTCTGTACCTCAATGCCACAGGTACAGCCACGCTGAGAGCCAACCTCCTCAACGAGTCAAAAGCATTCGCCACACTCGCCACCGAACCTATCGGCAACACATTTGTTCTCTACAAAGACTCGGGCACTGCACTCGTACAAAGCAAAGTAGATGATTTTGCCGAGCTGAACACCAACATAGTGAACATTGCCGTGGTTGATGTGAATGGCAACGTCCTGTTTTCGCAGAACAAGGACAGGACTCCTCGTATAACCCCCGAGCAAGCGTCAAGTTTCGAGAGGGTCTTTGTCGCTGACAAAAATAAGGCCCTTCAAGCGGTTGTTGCGCCCTATTTCGAAAACTTTGGCGCGCATCGCTACTCGCTTGTCTATAGCGTTTCCAACGAAAGCATCACAAAGAGTATCCGCCAAGCGACATGGTCGATCGTCTTCATGAGTACTTTGGCCATCGCTATATCGATGGCCCTTCTCTATGTTTTCGTCAACCGATGGCTGATCACACGCATCCAGCTGATCAATATCCAGAGTCATGAGATTAGCAACGGCAATCTCGATCAGGAGATCTTGATCAAAAGTCATGACGAGCTCGGAGCGCTCGCTGCCTCAGTCAACTCCATGGCCGATAGCCTGAAAGCAAGCATCAACAAGCTCAAAGAGCTCGATAGTATGAAAAGTGAGTTCATGATCATCACCTCTCACAACCTCCGCACACCGCTGTCAATCATCGATGGCTATATAGAAAATGCTGAGGCGCTAAACTCAGTCCAGGAGTTAAAAGATGTTCTGAAGAATATCTCTGCCGGCAGCAAGCGACTTGGTACGTTCGCTGAAGACATCCTGACCATTTCTCAGATTGAGTCTGGTCAAAGTTTTAGTCAGTCGACACCAACACTCATCAAACCCTTCATAGAGAAATTGTCTGATGAGTTCAAAGACATGGCCGCGCTCAATAACCTCCACTTTGAAGCCAATCTCGAACCTATCAGCGGCACAGTATCGATGAGCCCACCACATATAAGGGCTGCAATCTGGAATATTCTTGATAACGCAGTTAAATTTACACCAAAAGGTGGTATCATCCAACTGACCCTGACTGCTGCCGGCGGTAAAGCCATCATCCGCATTCGCGATACCGGTATCGGTATAGCCCCTGAAGAAATACCAAAACTTTTTACAAAATTCCACAGAGGCACAAGCGTCCTTACCTACAATTATGAAGGAACGGGCATCGGGCTCTACGCTTCCAAATTGATCATCGAGCGACATGGCGGCACCATCGGTGTTGAGAGTCAAGTTGAGCATGGCACAACATTTACAGTTACCCTTCCGCTCGTCGAAACCCCAAACCAATAAAAAACCACTCTTTCGAGTGGTTCTAACTATCTGTATATCAGTCGATTACTTAGAAGTGATAACGCCCTTTTTCTTGAGCGTACGGATCGCTTGGGTGCTGAGACGCATCGTAACTTTTTTGCCATCGATGACAAGCGTCTTTTTCTGAAGATTAGGAAGCCAGACCTTTGCTGTGTGCCTCTGAGAGAAGCTCACATTGTGGCCAAATTGTTTGCCTTTACCGGTGATGTCGCATTTGTATGACATAACAGAGGTAAATTCTACCTGCATATCTGTTATAAGTCAACCCTTCTCTCCTCTGTTAGAGCAAATGCTCGCTTACAGGTATAATAGACCCAATGTTACTCATCATCATACTCATCATCAGCATCCTACTCTCTATGACATTGCACGAAGCTGTCCACGGCTACGTAGCCTATGCCCTCGGTGATGAAACCGCCAAATGGAGCGGTCGCCTCAGCCTCAACCCACTTCGTCACATTGACCCAGTTACGACGGTTTTACTGCCTATTGTGCTCTACCTCACGGTCGGCATACCCTTCGGAGCAGCCAAGCCGGTACCAGTAAACTCTTCCCGCCTTCGCTACGGTGATTTTGGCATGGCACTTGTCGGTATAGCCGGCCCACTTACCAATCTCATGCTCGCACTTATAGGAGGTGTTGTGTTTCGATTGACAGGAGGTGCCGATCAGATACTGCTCGACATACTCAAGACCTTCATCTTGGTAAATATCAGCTTCTTCACCTTCAATATGATCCCCTACCCACCCCTCGACGGTTCACGCCTCCTCTATGCTTTCGCCCCTGAGCCCGTGCAAGACTTCATGCGTAGCATTGAGAATATGGGCATAGCAGGACTTCTCGCCTTCATGCTTGTTTTCTATATGGTCGGCCCAAACTTTTTGGAGCCACTCATCAAAGGGTTATATCACCTCGTGACTGGCTCGATGCTGACATTCTAGACTCTATTCGTAACCCATCTTTACGGATACGGTCCAGAGCCGGTGCGGTGGCTTGATTAACTCTGCTAGATGCAAAGTGGGTGCAC
>CAZWNK010000009.1:0-21754 GCA_964635445.1 uncultured Candidatus Saccharibacteria bacterium
GACAATACGAGCGAGATCACATATGCGACAGATGTGCGCGCAAGACTCGTGAAAAATCCTGAGACAAACCTCCCGAGATCAAGATTCGAAAATCCTACAAAACCCAGCAGGATGATGAATCCTAGCACAAAGACCACGAGAGACACCAAGGAACTGTGAATATGATGCTTCAGTATATGATGGCGCTTACTCAGACGGAGCGGAACCGTATATCGCATACGGTTATTGTATACCAGGCATTCCGTATGCCCAACCGGCGTATACTATATACATGACCAAGAAATATGCATTCACAACATTTCTCATATCACTAACATTGAGCGCGCTCTACTACTGGGTTCTAGCATTCTATTACTTATCAAACATATCCGGCCCGTGGTGTACCACTCGTGATTATTCGCAAACTTGCCAGGCAGGAGATTACCTAGAACGAATTACTCGATTCATTCCATTTTCAATCCTAGTCGTCGTAGCAACTGCTTTGATGCCGTGGATCCTCATGCTCTTTGTGCGTAGTATGATGACTATCGTGCTCGATGTACGGAAGTGGAAACACATACGTAGTGTGCGGAATGGGTGACAGACATGGGCCTCATAGCGCTATGTGTATTGGCCGTCTGGCTCGCGTACAAGAACAAACACAATAAGCGGTTTTTGATGACATCATCAGTAGCGTCGTTACTTCTTGCATTTTTGAGCATAGGGATTCTGACTGTATGGATGGGTCCTCATGAAGCATGTTCTCGAGATCCCGATGTGGGTCCCTGCGCCCTAGGCGGTCGCTTTATATACATGCTTCCGTTGACGATCGTCGCATTTATATTCTTTTGGACACTGATTCTTGTAGTCGAGCATATCGGAATAATCATCAGAGAACGAAAACAACGTAACACCTAGCTACGCAAATAGTCAGGCACGGGGTATTTGGCAAATTTCTTCAGCTTACCTTTGCCATAGATGAGACGAGCGAAACTTTCACATTCCCACAATGCGCCATTGAGAGCGTTCAGTGGACGCGGTTCCATAGGTAAGCCACAAAATGGGTGTATGAAATCAGTATCCATAACAGACCACCCGTCCGTAAGTGGCACGACGCGTTTCAATTGCAGCATTTTGGCATAGGCGAGGGTATGAAGATCTATCGAACGACGATGAAGCTTGACGGGGACTTTGGTCTGTTCGGCTTTTGCTGTGAGAAATGGGACGTCAAACGAGGCGATGTGAAGTCCACCAACTACTTTGATCGTTCGACGATCCATCCATGCCGCAAAATCTCGTAGCAGATCTCGAGTACTCGGTTTTTCAGGATCGTTTAAATCATCTCGCGTAAAACCGTTTACCTCGACAGCTTGTGGACTGACTTTTTCTCCCTGTCGTATGCGACACTCCCCGTAGAAATATTCGTTGGGACGAGTAAAATCTACCGCTCCGATCGAAGCAAGCCCATGAATTTCAGGATCAAGTCCAGTTGTCTCCACATCCAATACAACCATGACCTCATGGTACCTCTTAGGTACTCCTATGAGCAAACTATATTTATGATGCCTACTCTGGTAGAATGTCCTCTGTTCAACGTGCCGTTGTAGCTCAGGGGTAGAGCACCTCCATGGTAAGGAGGGGGTCACGAGTTCAAATCTCGTCAACGGCTCCAGCTTAGATCGTGACTTCGGCTTCCGTGAATTGTTGCCATAACAATTCACTTCCAACCTTCGCACGCTCTTACGCTTTCTATCACAAGAATCCCCTCTTGTGATAGGTGAAGACAAAAGACATAGGCATGTAGGATATTGCAAATTTCAGTTATATCTGTTAATCTAGTCAATATTCATTTAGCAAGTAAGGATATAAGCAATGGCCAAGAAAAGTGATAAACGCCGTCTTGTCGGACTCGTATGTGAAGAGTCTGGGCATCGCCATTACTATACTTCCAAAAACACTCAGAACACTCCTGACAAACTCCGACTCAAGAAGTACAACCCAGTTCTTCGTAAGTACACATGGTACGTAGAAACCAAGAAGAACCTCGGAAGAAACGAAGCACCAAAACGTTAGTTTTCTGTCCAGACACTCTGTTGATACAATACGTGCATGAGTAAAACCGATAGTTCTCCAACTATCACCAAGCAGTCATTCAAGCTAATATTCACAACGTTACGACATTTTGCATACTTTACGGCACGACGTAGCCCACTCTTATTTGTACTAAAAATTATCTCAGCCATCATAGAGGGAACTCTGCCTATCTTCACTGCATATGTGACTGCCAGACTCACAACTGAGCTCGTGAAGTCAGTGGGCAATCCTAACGGTTTGCGTAATGTCATACCTCTAGTTCTGATTACAATCTCTACATTGCTTTTTAGAAATGTCTTTACTTCGATTTCAAATATGATCGAACAACGAATTAGAGCAGAGATTGATTATGAGATGAGTGAGCAAATGATCATAAAGTTCACGAAGCTCGACCATGCTCTTTACGAAGATAGCGAGACAATGAACTTGTACGAAAGAGCCACGGCGTTTGCAAGTAAGAGTTGGAGCATCACCTATGATGCGAGTCGATTCTTGTCCACGACAGTATCGTTGATAACTGCGAGTATCGCACTGGCATCGATCAGTCTCTGGTTGCCTTTGCTTGTTCTTGTCAGTATTATGCCATTTTTCCTGCTACAAATCAGGTATAACCGAGAAGAAGACATATGGTACAGGAAAAGACTGCCCAAAATTAGGGAGGTTAACCAATACACTAATGCACTTGTAAGCCCTCAGGATATACGTGAATTGCGACTTCTGGGTCTCGTTGATTACTTCCGTCGAAAGGCTAAAACTTTCGCAGAAGAGACCCTTAAGATGGAGCACCATTTTCGGAAGAAGAATATTCGCATCGACTCTATCATACAGTTGTGGTCGACAAGCATAGAGGCAGTGGTTCTAGTCTGGGTGGTTAAGAAAATCGTAGAGGGATCGATGGCCATCGGCCAATTCATCTATATACAATCGCTCTTTCAGAGCTTGGTATATGCACTCCAAGGTGAGATTCAACTTCTTCAACAGACGGATGAAGATCTGCTAAAAGCCAGCGATTATTTCAACTTCATCAACCTACCAGAAGTTCCGCCTCGTGAGTATCGGATGAGTTCAGAAACGCCAATCGAAATCAAACTCGAAAACGTCTCATTTACGTACCCTAATACTAAAAACGAAGTTTTACATAACATCTCGCTTACGATACGACCAGGTTCTATCATTGCATTTGTGGGAGAAAACGGCGCAGGAAAGTCAACCATTTTAAATCTCATCCTAGGAATCTATCGTCCGACATCTGGCAGAGTTACGATAAACGGCATAGACCTGCATGAAATTGATACACAAAGTTGGTTCGACCAAATTGGCGTCTTACCACAACAATTTACATCATTTTATTATGCAAACGTCGAAGATAATATCCATTTCGGTCGAATCAATAAGCCTTTGCGCTCATCTGATATAGATGAAGCCCTAGAGCTATCGTATTCAAGAGATTTCGTTCGTAAGCTTCCTCGTAACCAGAAGACAATGCTGAGTAAGTTTATCGACGAAGGTGAAGGAGTGGACCTATCCGGTGGGCAGTGGCAAAGACTTGCGATAGCTCGAGTATTTTATAGGAAGCCTAGGTTTGTAATTTTAGACGAACCCACATCAGCGATCGACGCCAAAGCCGAGCATGGCATCTTTGAAAATTTAAACAACTCCATACTCAAGACAGCGGGAGGAATCATCGTATCACATAGATTTAGTACCGTACGTAAAGCGGATTACATATACGTTATTGATTCTGGCTCAGTCGCAGAGCAAGGCAACCATCAAGAGCTCCTCAAGAATCAATCAAAATACTTCGAGTTATTTGAAAAGCAAGCCGAAGGCTACAGATAACAGACTATTGTAAGTCCAAAATCGTGCGGGCGAGCTCAGCATGACTCCAGACGAGCGGAGCGACACCTAAAAGTCCTGAAGTTTCTGGATCAATCTGTTCCGACAAGACGCCACTCTCAGTAGCTTTTTGCATCGTCCAGTCCAGGATAGTGCGAGCATCGTCGCGTTTACCCGTACGGATCAAGTATTGAGCGTACCAGAGCGTACAGACTAACCAAGGATTGCCTTTGTATTGTTTGCGCTCCAAGAAATAGTCATCGTTCACATACCGAAGCATTCCGCCCGATGGTGTCACGTTGTATATTTCTTTCGTCAACGTCTCCATCGCTACAGCTACGCGCGAGTCGTCTTCATCAATCAAACCAAACGCTAATGCACCGAGAAGACTCGAACAATCCACGACTTTGTCATATTCAATACTGCCATTTTCCTGAAGCAGAAACCCTTTTACGAAATACTTTGAGTCTTCGTCCCATAGTTTATCGACATGTGACTTGATGTCATCAGCAGCCGTCTGCCATTTGATAGCATCATCAGGATACCCAAAAGTGTCTGCCATACGTGCCGCTGCGCCCAAAGCTGCGTAGACTGTTGCAGTTGTATATGTCGTGGTCAGGAATTTTTGTTCCCACAGGTCATAGCTTGAATGAGGTAGTCCAGTCTCGTGATCGACAAAATCAGACATGAAATTGGCAGCTTTTTGGACAAGGGTTGTATACAGATCTTCGACAAACTTTTTATCTCCACTTGTTTCGAGATACTCTCCTAGCACGTACAACACAATTGCCGTCTCATCCTCCTGGATAGCAAGCTCATGACGGCGTCCATGTACGAGCGGATGCCATGTACTTCCAATAGATCGATCAGGCTGGTATTTGTGCTCCAGATATCCCTCTGGGTTCAGCACATCACGACAAAACCCGAAAACCTCGCGTGCTTCTTCCTGAAAGCCAAGTCGAACGAGTGGCCAGATCGCATAAGCCGTATCACGCGGCCACATATAACAATAATAATCACGCCAATAATTGAAAATACTACTATCACCTGAGGCAAGAATAGAACCGCGCTTATCCATATGAGCTTTGATCATGAGGAGCGACTTTTTTAGGGGCACTAGGTACTGAGCGTCTATGCGTTGCATGCCTTTGTTGCCGTTTTGCAACCAGCGACGCCAGTATTCACGTGTCACCTCCATGCGATTTGCTAGACCAGCGCCCAATAATTTCTCATGAATACGTTCGGCAGCCTGTTGTGAGCTCGCGGCAACATTCCAGTAATCAATAGTCGTCGTGGCATTCGGCTCAAGTTTTGCTCTAAATCGTATACAAGAATCCACGCCCCCGCTCTCGACAGCATTGCCTGACAATTCTCCATCTTCAGCATCTTTATAGGTGCCTTCTTTGCCCTCGATACCGTAGACACCGATCGAGTATTGATCAAATGTTTCAGCCTTTTCGTTTTGGCCATACGACAGGATGACGCAATGACCTTTGTAGTCCAATATGTATGGCGGATCTGGCTCATACAGCGCCGTATCGGCACGTCCAGCACGGGAGATCTGAAAGACTTGGTGCAAGAAAATACGAATGTCGTGCGACTGGTCACTTGTATTGGTAACGCGGATTTGTCGACAAAGGGCATTGGAATCACAGTCCACAAAATCTTGAAAATCGAGTCGGATTCCCAGACCGCTATGCTCGGCAGTAACCGTGCTGATAAGGGCTTCATTCTCGAAGTTTACCTTCGTTTTCCATGTATGATCATCCATCCACGAAAAGTTCCCGTCGACCCACACGCCGATTTTGTGATGCGACAGACGAGAATTGGTCAGGTTGTCGAGACCAACATACGGATAGTAAAAGTCTTGAACCAATCCGTATTTGTTGAGACCTACGAGCATCGTTCCATTACTGAGCATAACTGGTCGTGACATCAGTCGTTCCTTCCGTTCACCGTGGTTTTCAATTTACTGTGTACAGTTTTCAAAACATTTTCAATCATCGATTTACAGTTTTGAAATGCATTGTTATCGGTACATTGATACTGTTTGGTGAATGGTAAGTTGTAAATGGTAAATCCGGATAATCCAATCATGCTGCACCTTTCTGCACAAGCCTGTAGCGAATATCGTGCATAGCATTCATGAAATACATAAAGGCCTCATACGGTGATTCATACGGGCTAAAGTACGCATGGACATCACCATCTCGAAACCATTTGGTGCACATATAGTAGAAATTGTCTGATGCCAAGAGACGACGCCAGTCTTCGATCAATGCCGCATCCTTGGAGTCTAGAACCTGAGACTGAAGACTAAATGCAAATTGTATTGCCTGGGTCTGCATGGCATTACCAAGCCAGGCAGTCAGATCGCGTTCAGAATCAGCCCAAGTGATCGTTTGAGGACAATCGATAATGCCTTTTGACTTATAAGCACCAGCCGCACCCGTGATCGTCTGAAAGTTATTGCCACCCCGCTCCAACCATTTCTGAGGCAAGGCCCTGAGAAAATCGAAGATTCCCGTTTCTGACCATTGGTGCTCGCCAAAGGTTTCATAGTCCATAAATAGATTGATAACTTCTGGATCTTCCTCGGCATTATTGAGCCAGGCGTTGTATTTATCAGCATCCAGCGGCCACTCTTCCCAGTCACGATTACTGAAGCGAAACGCGACATCGTCACTGAGCTTGTAGTTTTTCATGAGCAACTTGATGCTATTGGTATTGATAGGTTGGTAGACGTGATTGGGTGTTCGTCCCGCCAGCACCGGATCCCAACCTTCAGTGATAATTGCTTGATACCCTTTGCGCTCCGCCCACAACGCCAAACTATTGTTGTACGACAACTCGGTATTACGAAATGCCGTGGGCTTGACCCCAAACAGTTCCTCGATCCGATCGCGCTGAGCTTCGACCTCAGCCTCAAATTCCGCAAGTGAGTAGAAAAACGCTAACGAGTGATGGTATGTTTCTGCCAAGATCTCAACCCTTCCAGTTGCGACGAGTTTTTGGAACGACTCCAATACATCAGGTGTGTAGCGACTCATCTGCTCGAGGACTGTGCCGCTGAGAGACAGACTAAATTTAAAATCTGGATACGTATCTAGCAATTCCTGCAGGACTTTATTGGTTGGCCGGTATGATTTGTCGGCCACTTTCTGCATGATTCGCTCATTGCTTGTCGATCCGTGGAAAGGCGCATCGAAGTAATCATGCTTAACGCCCGTATCAAATGCCGAATAATCCCTCACTCGATACGGCTGGTGTACATGGAGATACAGAGCGATGGAGCGGCTCATGCAGCTACTCCCAGCGGTTTGCTTTGTTTTTGGTAAATCTTCATCAATTTCTGGGCACTTGGTTTCCAGCTCAATGTCTCAAATTCTGCTTTTGCAGAAGCTAGTAGTTCTTCACAGAGTGACGGGTATCGTACGGCGGCGCATATCAGGTCAGCCATTTTCATCACATCCCAGAAATCTACTTTCAAAAAGTTGTTCATGATTTCTGATACGCCTGATTGTTTGGAGACCAATGAGGGGGTTCCGTATGCAATCGCTTCCAGTGGCGCAATACCAAAAGGCTCAGACACAGACGGCATGACGATAAGATCTGCGATACGAAACGCGTCCCGCCACGCTTTGCCCGTACCGTTGATATAACCGGTAAAGATCACGTGCTCAGCGATGCCGAGTTCTGCACTCAACGCGAGAAGTTCATGAAGCTGCTCTCCACCTCCTGCTATGAGAAACAAGACCTTGGACTCTTTCGCAACAACCTCTTTGGCAGCTTTGAGAAAGTAATAGATACCTTTCTGCACAGTCAGGCGGCCAGCATTCGCTACGACGCGATATCCTCGGTCCTTCATGGCTGCAAGGTAACGGTACGTACTCTCAGACTCCAGCTCGGCATCACGATCGATCTCGAAACTGTTGTAGGCAACATCTATCTTCTGGGGAGGTATGTTGTACTCACGAACGATGGTTTGTTTGACTGCATTGCTGACTGCGATCACTTTGTCGGCCATCATCAGTCCAGCGTACTCGATCTCGCGCACAAGAGGATTGCCGGTGCCTCCTGCCGAGCGATCATATTCGGTAGCATGAATGTGGGCGATCAAAGGCTTGCCAGTAATCATCTTGGCAGACAGAGCAGCTCGAAATGTCAGCCAGTCATGGGCATGAATGATGTCATACTCGCCAAGTTTCACAAGTTCCGACACCCCTCGTTCGAACCTCTGTACTTGGTCATGAAGGCTAGGAAATCCAGGAGAGATCTGAGCAGAATGCGGATTGTATCGCATGTTGTCGTAAACACCGCCTGCAGTCAGTACATCGCCCGGCTTATCAGGTTGGGCAGCGGTGATTTTCATAAACGTATGAGCAAAATCAGCTTTGAAGGGCAAGACAAACTCTATGTCTGCACCTTGATCGGCAAGCGATCGACATAATTGGTAACAAGCCACACCCATCCCGCCAGTGTGATGAGGAGGCAGTTCCCAGCCGAGCATTAACACCTTCAAAGGTTATCCCTCGCTTATATGTAACATGTCATAAGCATTATAAGGGGAAATAACACTTGTCACAAGCAAAAACTGTACTGTTTATTACAACTTGCTTGAAATGTAACCTCGACAACATTTTGATTATGGTATAGAATATAGCGAAACGTTTGTAAGAGATTTTTATGCACAATTCTAATCACATTCGCAACGTTGCGATCATTGCTCATGTTGACCACGGTAAAACCACCTTGGTAGATGGGCTATTGAAGCAATCCAATACCTTTCGCAGCAATCAAGCGGAAATGCAACAAGAGCTCATCATGGACAGCGGCGACCAGGAACGTGAGCGCGGCATCACCATCACCGCTAAGATCACAGCTGTCCAATACAATGACTATCGTATCAATATCATCGATACACCCGGGCACGCTGACTTCAGTGGGGAAGTAGAGCGCACACTTAATATGGCCGACGGCTGTCTTTTGATCGTCGATGCGCAAGAAGGTCCCATGCCTCAGACAAAGTTCGTGCTGAAAAAGGCCCTCGCTGCTGGTCTCAAACCTATTGTCGTGATCAATAAAATCGACAAACCCAGCAGTCGTATCGCTGAAGTTGAAGACGAAGTCGCCAATCTATTCCTCGAGCTTGCCATACACGAAGACCAGCTTCATTATCCGATTTACTACGCTATAGGACGAGAAGGGAAGTCCTGGGATACCATGCCGTCCGATACTTCATCCGACGCAGATCTGACGCCTATTTTCGAAGCGATCACGCACGAGATACCGGCACCACGCGTTGAGCCTGATAAACCGTTCCAGATGCTCGTCACCGCACTCGCCTGGGACAGCTACCAAGGCAAGTATGCAATCGGCCGCGTCACACGCGGAAAACTGAAGAGTCGTGATTTTGTCGCATTACTTCATGAGGACAAGACTACGCGGGTACAAGTTGATAAATTGTACCTATATCAGGGACTCAGCCGCACCGAAGCAACAGACGTTATCGCTGGGGATATTGTCAGTATTACTGGAGTAGCTGATGCTCGCATCGGCGACACGCTTGCCGACCCCAATCAACCTGAAGCTCTACCAACTATCGAAATCGAGCCTCCGACACTGCAGATGTCACTCGGACCCAATACCTCTCCATTCAAGGGTCAAGAAGGTGAGTTTACAACTTCTAGGCAAATTGGAGATCGACTCAAACGCGAGCTCGAAACCAACGTCAGTCTTCGGGTCAAAGAAGAAGGGATCGGCTTCCTGGTGTCGGGTCGCGGCGAACTTCACCTTTCGGTTTTGATCGAAAGCATGCGCCGCGAAGGGTACGAGTTTGAAGTCGGGCGACCACAAGTTGTCACACACGAGGAAGATGGCGTCACAGTTGAACCTATCGAAGAAGTCACTATCGAGGTGCCCGCAGAGTTTGTCGGCACCGTACAAGCCGAGGTCGGACAACGGCGCGCAAATCTTGTCGAGCAGACAGCAACAAGCAAAGGCGTCACACAGCTCATCTACACCATGCCCACACGTGCCCTCCTTGGACTGCGTAATGTGCTTATGACGAACACCAAAGGTACCGTCGTCCTGCACAGTTTGATGTGTGGCTATGAGCCACTCGGCGCACCGCTCCCTCGTCTGCGCAATGGTGTGCTTATTGCCTGGGAAACCGGTGTCGCAACACCGTATGCTTTACAAACAGCAGAAGAACGTGGTGAATGTTTTGTTGGTCCTGGCTCGAAAGTCTATGCTGGGCAAATCATTGGCCTCAACACAAGAACAGATGACATGGAAATAAACGTTGTAAAGGAAAAACACCTAACCAATATGCGTAGTAAGTCCAGTGACGGCGCTATCCAGCTGACACCATTTACCAATCTCTCGCTTGAACAGTGCCTCGATTTTATCGAAAATGACGAACTTCTCGAAGTCACACCCAAAAATCTCAGACTTCGTAAGCGAGAACTCGATCCAAATCTTCGCAAACGAGCACAAAAAATTTAGCACACACAAGCTGCTATACTTGTTCCATGACCGATCTAACGTATGAAGCTCTTGTTGGCGTCCAAACTGAAGTCACTACATCACAGACTCTAGCAAGATTCTTTGCCGGAAGGCTAGGCATCAAGGTGGTGGATTATAAAGAACTTCGTGAGGCTGAGCCATCTAGGTCGGTATCGCCTGGTGAGATAGCAGCAATAGTTGCTGACAAGTATCCCGGACTTGTAGAAGATGCTGCAAGAGGCAACGAAGATTCAGAGAAAATTTTACATGCGGTAGTGAAACAGGAAATACTGACAATTCCTGAAGATGAACTAAGAAGGTATCATGGTCAAGCCTCACAACTAGCTGCGAAATGGGAGGAAGCCCTCGGCTCAACTTTTGGAAGTTAATTTTCAGATATTTCGAGTACTAGAATAATTTACGCTAAAAGAAGTAAATACGGTATACTTTGGCTGTCCTTTATAGGAGAGTAGCTCAGCTGGTAGAGCAGCGGTCTCCAAAACCGCAGGTCGCAGGTTCGATCCCTGTCTCTCCTGCCATCCTATCGGACGGGAATCGGTTGTATTGGGTCGGTAACGTTATCTGTTAAACTATCTTTATGCAAAAACTGACACTGCAGGTACCGACTTTATTTCTGATGATGGGATGTCCGGGTGCAGGTAAGACGTATTTCTCTAGACAACTTAGTGAGCTGCTCGGCATCTCACATATCAGTGGTGATCGAATCCGATTTGAACTCTTTGAAGAACCCCGGTACACACCTGAGGAAGATGACGTCGTACTCAGACTCATGGACTACATGGCAGAGGAACTTCTCAAATCTGGCCAAAGTGCTATTTACGACATCGGCCTCAATTCACTCACCTCGCGCAAAGTTCGACGTGAGTTGGCACACAAACAACGCGCACAAGGTTTGACGGTGTGGATCCAGACGGATGCCGCTACCGCATTTGCTCGGGCTAGTCAGCGTGATCGACGCACTGTGGACGACAAATACTCCACGTCCATTGATCAAGATACGTTTGACAGAATATGCAACCGAGTCAAACGCCCCCTACAGGGTGAAGCTTTTACAGTGATCAGTGGTAAACATCCTTTCAAAGTCCAATCCGCAGCAATACTAAAGCGTATAGGCAGTAACATCTTACTTGACCAGCCCGATACACATGCCAGCCAACCAGCGCAGCAACCCACAGATCCACGCGTAACTGGCGGTCGAGTCGACATGAATCGTCGTCGCATCGTCATGCGATAATAGACATGTGAAATCAGTACTCGAATATCAAGACCCTCATCTCGGGATCATCAAAGTCCGCAAAGTCGCACGATCACGGCGCCTGCGGATTCGACCGTATAGCGATCACATCCTTGTCACCATACCCAGATGGGTCGCCTTCCAGGCTGGCAAAGAATTTGCGTTATCACAAAGTACCTGGATAAATCAGCACCGACCCGAGCCCGAAAACTCGTATATGACCGGAGACCGCATAGGCAAGCAACATGTCCTAGAATTTATCCCGCACCCTGATATCACAAAGCCTCGCAGCCGAATCAGCGGCAAGCGAGTACGAGTTGAATACCCGGCGCAATTGTCAGCAGCTAGCACGGCAGCCCAAAACGAGGCCAAGAAAGCGATTATCAGAACACTTCGCAAAGAAGCAGAGCTGTATCTACCGCATAGAGTATCAACCCTGGCACGGCAATTCGAATTTACCTACAAGACCGTGACAATCAAACAACTCAAGACTAGGTGGGGGAGTTGCTCAAACACCAAAGCTATCAATCTCAACTTACAACTCATGAAACTGCCAGATCACCTCATTGATTACGTTATCCTGCATGAGCTATCCCACACGAAACACCTCAATCATTCTTCATTGTTTTGGAATGAGCTCTCACGTGCGTTGCCGAACTACAAATCGTTGCGTAAAGAATTGAAAGATATACCCGCTCAATGATGCGCGCGATTTGATTTTCGACGAGGCAATTGCGGCAAACTTGGGATTACTTCCAAATGATTCATGGCCGGTATACAGATATTACGGCCTTTCCAAGTCACTTCGTTGAATTCATACTGCAACATGGAGTAGTTGAGTGTTACAAGCTCGAGCAGCATAACGATCGGGAAGTTGAAGACAGAAAACGGCCACGAAGACGGATACAGTACGGTCGTGGTCAGCACATGCGTCAGGACGAGCATGGCAGCCGCTGCCATGAACACTCTATGTGCCGGTCCGAGGTGAAGCCAAAACCCTGCAACGGTTGCGATGAAGGGCATCAACATACCGATCATCAGAATAGCGCTCGCAACAAAAACCCTAGATGGACGACGTCTCATCTCTGGGTAGAGAATACGATGTTCGGTTTCTAGTTGCTCGACAAAAGACTTATGCGTTCGCAGCGCCAAGAAGTAATTGGACACTAGGAATCTATACGCATGTTTCTTGGCTAGCTCACGTGCAAAAAACTGTTCTGGAATAATCTTGTTGCTGACTGCCTCCATACCACCGATCTCGTCGAGGACGTCTTTTTTGATGAGCCACACCGAACTCAAAACCGGCGGATTGCGACGCCAATATCGAGGCATGGCTAATTGCCAAAAATACCGTGGAGGGGCCAGCAATGCTTCTTGAAAATGGAATCGATCACGACGAGGCATGACCGACACCATATCGGCATGTTTATCCAATGCGTACGATACGAGATGCCTGATAGATTCGGGACTCATATGTATATCGACGCCTGCAAACAATATGTAGTCGCCACTCGCTTCTTGAATTAATCGCTCATAGGCCCAGTTTTTCCCAAGCCAGTGTGGTTTTGGCGTACTGCCACTAATAAATCGTATGCCGTCATGTGCATATGTCTGAACGATGTGTGGCGTATCATCTTGGGAACAATCATCGAGAACGAGTATTTCGAGCTTGGGATAATCTGACGCGAGCGCGCCTTTCAGAGTTTCGGCTATCCGCACCGTTTCATTGCGTGCCGGAAAGGCAAGCGTGAGAGTCGGCAAGTCTTTATCAGCATACACCCGAGTTTCGGCGACACGAGCTCGAAGCAGACTTCTGATAGTCGTCAAGAGTAGTACGCCGGCGATGATGTAACTACATAATGCCAATATGAGAAGTGTTTCGAAGTTTCCAATAACCGGATGCCACGCTGCAACCATCCACACAACAGCGAGGAATGTACCGAGTCGGAGCTGATTGTGAAAGACAGAAGTTTTGAGATAGGATTCACTTTGATACGCCTTGATAACACGATACGTGTCTAGCAGGAGATACAGCAGTATCAATCCACTGATTATTGCTAATAGTCCCGACACTTTTATGAGCGCGATGGCACTGATGAGCTGGATTAAGAGACACTGGATGAATATATTGAACCGATATTTCCAAAGTCGAGTGCGAATCGTGAGTAATTGCACCGCAATAGCCAATAGTTGGATCAAAGCCCAAACATAACCAGTTTCCATTGCCTTTATCCTACCACATTTACAGGGGCATTGCTTCGAATAACATCATATGGTATATTGACAGCAGAACGCCTAAAAATATTTAGGCTTTTTTAATTGACTTAACTATGAAGCACATAGGAAAAGTTTAACGGAGGAGAGAATGGTCAGAATACGCCGCAAGGTACAGGCCGACACCCAGAAAGTTGGTATTATCAAACGAGGTACGAAGCGCATCGGCAGCGTCATGAGACATGAGCCTTTTGCACTAACACTACCCAAGAAAGATGATGCACACTTTTTCAACAAACGTCGTAGCTTGATCCCTCGATATTTTCGAGAATCATGGACTGAGCTTCGTAAAGTACGTTGGCCCAAGCGTGGTGAAGCATGGAAGCTCACATCTGCCGTATTTATCTTCTCGACTCTTTTCGCAGCATTCACAGCAGCTGCCGACTATGGCTTCACAAAGTTAGCTGAAAGGATTTTCCTAAAATGACCACCGATCGTTACGATTCAAGCAAGCAGTGGTATGCCATTCATACCTACTCTGGTTATGAAGAAAAAGTAGCCGAGAGTATCAGACAACGAGCAGACAGTCTGGACATGAAAGACAAGATTTTTGAAGTGCTCGTACCAAAAGAGAAGCAAATCGAGATCAAAAACGGTAAGCGCAAGGTCGTCGAGAAACGAATTTTTCAAGGCTATGTCTTGGTACAAATGAAAATGACGGAAGATGCGTGGTTTATCGTCAGAAATACCCCAAGTGTTACTGGTTTCGTTGGTACTGGCACTGAACCATCACCAGTCAGTCGCGAAGAAATCGAAAAAATCATGAAACGCATGGGCGTTGACCAGCCAAAACACAAAATCGACCTTACAGAAGGAGAAGTTGTCAGTATCGTGGATGGACCGTTCAAAGGTTTTGATGGCGCTATCAGTGAAATCGATCAGCAAAAGGGCAAGCTCAAAGTACTCGTCAACATGTTTGGGCGTGAAACCCCTGTCGAACTTGATAGTCTTCAAGTCAAAAAAGTGTAGTCATCTACGCTTTCATATCTGTTAATCTTGTTGTATAATCTACTAGTTACGCACAGAGTGTCGAAGCTTCAGGCACGAATGCAAGGAGACAAATTACATGGCAGCAACTGACGAGAAGCGGGTAACCGCCAACCTCAAAATGAAAATCCCAGCTGGACGAGCAAGTGCAGCACCTCCCGTAGGTAGCACGCTTGGTCAGTATGGCGTCAACATGATGGATTTCATCAATCCATTTAACGAACAGACCAAGGACATGCAAGGCCAGACCGTCACCGTTCACATCCAAATCTGGAGTGATCGTACGATGACGTTTCGAGTTGTCGGCACACCGACAGACGATCTGATCCGAGCCGCTCTCAAAGTCGACAAAGGTTCAGGTCGCCCGAACACTGAGAAACTGAGCAAGAAATTGTCACAATCTCAACTCACGTCAATCGCCGAAACCAAAGCCAAGGACATGAACACTGAAGATGTCGAAGCAGTTAAGAAGATGGTCGCTGGGACAGCTCGAAGCATGGGAGTCGAAGTAGAGTAATTATTAACGACTGTGGGAGCTTCAGTGAAAAATCTTGAAGCGTTAGCACCACGAAAGGATATATAATGCCTAAGGTTACAAAAGAAGAAACGACAAAGCCATTGGAGGAACTCGAAAATGGGATTAGTGAAGAAGCTACTCAAAATGAGAGTCAAGCAACTGACCAAAGAGAGTCTGAAGAATCAGAATCCAAAGCCGTAAAGAAACCTACTGCAAAAGCAGGCAAGCGCAGTGCCAAATCACTGAAAGAAGTAGAAGAAAAGCAAGCGAAAGAAGCTCGCAAGTCTTCGAAGAATACTGACGAGGCAGAGAAACCAAGGGCCCAGAAACCCAAAACTCGCAGTCTTCTCGAGCGACGCGGCAAAAAGTACCGTGAGCTATACAAACTTATCCAGGCCGACACATTGTACTCTCTGAAAGATGCAATCGAACTGGCCACCAAGACCAACCCTGCGAAGTTTGATGCGACAGTAGAGGTTCATATCAATCTCAACGTTGACCCAAAACAAGCAGACCAAAACGTACGCGATAATCTCGTACTACCATCTGGAACGGGCAAAGCTATACGCGTCGCAGTCTTTGCGGAAGCCGACGATCACGCTGCAGTTACGAAAGCTGGCGCAGACATCGTAGGAACTGATGATTTTCTCGCCCAACTCGACAAAGAGAAGGTTGATTTTGATATCCTCATCGCGACTCCTTCTCAGATGCCTAAGCTCGGTAAATACGCTCGACTTCTCGGACCCAAAGGCTTGATGCCAAACCCAAAGAGCGGCACAGTCACCAAAGATGTGGCTAAAGCTGTTCAGGAAGCCAAAGCAGGGCGCGTCGAGTATCGCGTCGACTCAGCCGGTATCGTCCATGTAGGAATCGGTAAAGTCTCCTTTGGAACCGACAAGCTCTTTGTCAACGCACGAGCTGTATTCGACTCAGTCAAAAATGCTAAACCAAATTCGATCAAAGGTTCCTACGTCAAAAAAATCACACTGACGACAAGTATGGGCCCGGGCATCAAAGTCGACACAACCGAACTTTAAAAGTCACTCACAGGCGACGTGGCTTATAATAAAGGCATGAATCAAAAACCGTCATTCAGTATCGAGGGGATTGTCGTTGGAATTCTCGCAACCATGATCGCACTTATCGTCTATGTACTGACGCATCCGACTATAGTTTTTAAATAGGGCTACTTGACCTTCATCGCCTTATTGAGTGCGTTGACCGTACGCGTAAAACCACGTATACCATCACGATAGGCAATGTATCGGTTACGCCAAGTCGGTTCAAATTTGGATTTGAATCGATGGAGGCCGCTAAACGAATAGAAACGATCGCCATTGGCATACACAAACTGCAATGCATTATCGATCACGTTCTTATCTTTGGTATCCGCAAGTCCTGACAACGGACAAAGACCAAGGTTAACTGTTTTGAATCCCATATCATGTGCCAGGCCAATAAATGACATACATATGAAGTCATTGATGTTGGTCGGCTCGTCATGAAGGTGTCTGATGAAATCAAAGTTTGCTTCTGCCTGCTGGTACGTCGGAACCTGGTTGAGGAACCCGACGATTTGCTGCGCTTCATCACGAACAAGTACCAACGAACACTGCTGCAGGTAAGCTTCCGTATGATACCCCATCAAAAAACCTCGCTCTGAACGACCAGGCAATTTTGTCCAATCGTCAGAGATACGCTTCACGGCAGACATGACGGCGGTACTATGCGGTGGCGTTGCGTATTCGATGGTGTATCGGAGTTTTTCAAATTTATTTCGTATATGTCTGAAGTGCTTATCTCGACTCGTGACAGCTTGAAAATGTTTGGTATCAACGACAGCTTCTTCGCCAATTTTTTGTATCTGAAAGTCAAGCTCTTTGTACGTATGGATGAGGTTTTCATCGCAGTGTATCACTGATGGCAGCCAGTCATTTATGCGACACTGCTCATAAAATGACCGCAGTAGCGTCCCATACTCTTTTGGTGAACCGACTGGATCGCCTGCTTGAAGTGCAATGCCGTTGACCGCCTTGTAGGCCAAGCCGGCTCCACGCTTTGGACTAAAATAGTAATGTTTGTCTTGCGGCCAGAGCTTGAAGAAATCTTCGCTTTGCATCGGCGAGCGGTCAAGAAGCTGTCTAAATTCCTCTCGATCATGCACTGGATCGATAAATCGAGATTTGAAAGGCTGGAAGAACGATATGACTGCCAGGAATAACGAAGTGCCACTGATTACTCCAAGCGAATCAAGAAAGAGACGTGCACGTTTCGTATACGGATGGAGGTTTTGATTGCCTGTAAATTCAAACTGATCGATGGTATACAAGGCACTTTCTGGTAGCGTAATTTCGCGATGAAAGTACCGCGTGTCTGCAAGTTGAAAACCCACAAAGCCATACAAAAACCCAATCGCCAGAATGATAATCGAGCGTCGGATTGAGTCACTCACATTTGTAATACCGCTTTTCACGGTGAAAAGATGTTTGTAATACAAGAGACTGACTGTCATACCAAATGATATGGCTAAGTTGATGACGTTATCGAGATGGTGAGGCTTTGTAAGCTGGAAGAAACCGATACCGACCGAGGTGTCGATACCACGTACAACGCCGATCACCACACTGATAAAATACGCCACCGACAGTGGTGTCACTATCCACCAAGCAGAACGTTTACGCTTCCTGATCAGAAATGCGAGGTAGATGATGAGCATGCCGCCCAATATCGGCCAGGCGTGCGATACGCGAGTGGAGTAGTCCAACATACGACGACCCTCTGGTACGGCGGGGAAAAATAGAGTTTCGATGACCAGAGACAACCCAACGAGGAAAATATAGACACTCACAAACCGTAACGGCCATCGTCGCGTAGGATCAGCTCTTCTGCCAATTTTCATACAATGCTATTGTAGAGTAGATAACCACAATCGAAAATGCATAGACGTATTTTTACTTGTATACCAATCATATTTTTCTTGTCGTACAACAACTGGTTAATCGGATTGATTTTGTCACCCTGGATGAGCCAAGAAGGATTCTTTGTGAGCAATCTATCGGCGCAACATGCACCCTTCGCGTGGCTATATCGTACGTGTGATATCGTGGCAGCATTATTACTCTTTGGTGCATTGCCTGCGATGTATCGTTCACTTGGAAAAAACCCAACGACCTTGGCGAAAGTATTCATCGTGTGTGTCGCCCTACTTACCCTCGGAATGTTGATCGATCCGCTATTCACTGTAACGTGCATTCCAGAACACTCAGCGCGTTGCTTGCTCGTATTCAGACACAGTGCCATACCACTTTCGCAGCGCATACACGAACTTGAGAGTGGCCTGACGGGTATCCTGACCATCGTACTGCCGTTTTCCGTCTGGGCAGCATGGGAAAAACTCAGATACGACAAAGACTTTGCTCTTGTGAGCTTGTGGGCATGGTCACTGCAACTCATCCTGTATATATGTATGATACCGATTGTGGATGCGGACCTGCATATCGCAGCCGGCATCGTACAAAGGACCCAGATTGTTGTTCTTTCGATCTGGCTGTCGTATCTCATAAGCTACTCATTTGCAACGACACGCGCCGAGCGCCACCTACTCGGCTAAAAGTATCGATCAGATAACGCGCTTGTAACTGTTGTGTTGTTTATGCTTGATCAGAAATTTGTCGCATTGTACACTTTTCGTCAGAAGTAAGTGAGGGGTTCCTGTGGTCTATAGCAATATTCAGATCCGTCAGGCGATTGAAGATGATCATATAGTTTGTGTCCCATTTGACCCCAAACACGTTGCTCATGCGAGCCTCGACCTCACGATCGGGCATTATTATTACCAAGTAGAGCGTCAATCCGACAAGACCATCTACAACCCATTCGATCCTGAAGACGTCGAACGATATTTCGACGGTCCGTACACTGCTATGCCACATGAAGAATGGTGCAAACTTAATGGATATTCTCTTTTCAAAGGCATTCCGGCTGATCATCCGATCATTGTTCTCAAACCCCAACAACGAATCTTGACACACACCCACGAGTTCGTCGGCATCCGACCCCCTGGTGCGTGGGAGATGAAGTCCCGCTCGAGCTGGGGTCGCAATGGACTCGCAGTGTGTTTCGATGCCGGCTGGGTTGACCCCGGCTACATCAACCGACTTACACTAGAACTCTACAATCTGAATCTTCATGAATCGATCATCGTGCCCGTGGGTGAGCGCATCGGGCAAGCAATTTTTCACCATACCGGTGAGGTTGAAGGTAATTATGGACTCGGTAGAGACAAGGGCTTTAGTGGCAAATACCAGCAGGGTGTTGACTTGGAAACTATCATCAGGACCTGGACCCCAGATCAAATGCTTCCTAAAGCCTACAAAGACAAGCGCACAATGCCTACACCGATCGAGGGAATTGAACTATGATCCCCAGAGGAAAGTACATCGTTTTCAACGGCATCGAGGGAAGCGGCAAGGACACGCAAATAGCACTACTTGCACAAAAACTCCGCCAAAAGGGTATAGCAGTACATGTCACGCGTGAGCCTGGCGGCGCTGATTTGACGGCGAGAGCAATACGACACATCACGCAAAATCCTCAGTACAAGATAAATACCAAGACCGAGACATTGCTCTACAATGCCTCGCGGTCGCAGTCACTCGACCGAGTACAGGAAATGCTAGATCGAGGCGTGTGGGTCATCTCCAACTACAACTTCCTCGCGACGCTTGCAGTCCAATACTATGCCAGAAACGAAGGACTCTCCTACGAAGCCATAAACAATGTTATCGATTTTGCTGTAGGAGCCATGACGGGCGATCTGAGTATCGTCCTCGATATTCCCGCCGAGGTATCGAAAGAGCGAAAAGCAGGCTATCGCGGTGGCGAACGTTTCGACAATTTGAAGTTGGATTTTCTCCAACGGATGAGAGATGGCTATCTCAAAGAAGCAGAGAAGCGTCATCTCAGTGTCATAGATGCAACCGATGAGCCAGAAAAGGTCGCCGAGAGAGTATGGCAAACTATCGCACCCTTACTGAAGAAGCGTGACGCCAAGTCAGTCGTCGCAACACAACCACAAAAAGTGAGTGAGATCATCAAAGAAAAACTCGATCCAGAGTATGTCCAACCAAACGAGCAAGGCGTGTTGACTATCACTGCGGCAGGGAAAGACTATCTCAAAGATGCGATAACGAATACAGAGGATAACGTTTACGTCTTCACAGACAAACTGAGTCCGACCACGGTCGCTGCTGCCATGGCTCGTCTCAGCCGACGCGGTGACGACATGCGCATCACCATACTTGATGAGTTTGCCAAAATGGCCGGCAAAGATGAGAAGTTATTGCAACGAGTTATCACAGCCTACGGAGATGATTCTGTGCAACAACTCGTCGGACTTCATCTTGTGGTCGAGGGGGCATCCAATCTTCTCACCAAGAAACTCGAATGGGGAAGACTGGCCGCGTATCTCGAACAATCCACCCGTTACATATATTTTGATCAAAAGGACGCCAAAGGGAACTACAAATATTTCACACCTACGACGCTCGATGCTGCGCATGCCCGGGAATACGAGCAGACCATGAATACACTTTTCGATACCTACTCAGATCTGGTCCGTTCGTGTACCGAGTACATCCAAACACACTCGGAAGTTCCAGAAGCAGAACGAGACGGCGCATGGAAGTCGGCGACACGCGCTCAGGCATGCGATGCTATCCGACCCGTACTGCCCGTCGCTACCAAGTCTACTGTGGGCATCTTTGCGTCAGGACAAGCTCTTGAGAGTCTCATTATGCATCTACAGAGCGACGAGCTTGCTGAAGCTCGCACGACTGGAGACAAGATGCTTTTCGAAGCCCGCAAGGTCACACCCGCTTTCCTTGAGCGAGCAGACAAACCCGATCGTGGTGGTGCGATGATCGCGTATCGCGTCAATACACGCAAAGCGATCCAGCAGCTTCTTGCTGATAAGCTATCTCAGTCACATGCACCCAGCGGCACATCCAATGTTGTTCTCACAAACGTCTATCCGCGTAATGAGCTCGATCTTTTACCACACATGCTGTATGAGTACAGTCATCTCTCGCTACAAGAACTTGAAAATGAGGTCAGCATGTGGAGTTATAGTGACAAACTCAAAGCATTTCAGACATACATCGGCGAACGACTCAATCGACGACACAAGCCTGGTCGGGCTATCGAGTACGCCCACTATACGTTCGATCTGATCTGCGACTATGGCATTTTCCGTGACCTACAGCGACATCGCATGGTCGAAGAACTAGAATTGCAAGCATTGAGTC
>CAZWNK010000010.1:0-20020 GCA_964635445.1 uncultured Candidatus Saccharibacteria bacterium
AGTGGTAGCATCTTGGGCTGTGTAGCCCAGTGCCATGAGTGCTTGAGCGGCATCATCCCCTTGCACACTTGGAGCTCCGAGAAAACTTGTCGCAGATTCAGACGAGCTCAAACCGACTTTGTCCTTGAGATCCACGACGACACGTTCAGCAACGCGCCTTCCAACACCGTTTGCAGCCTGGATCCATTTTATATCGCCTGCCGCAATCGCCTGACGAACCTCCCCTGTTGTCCCTATACTTAACACGTTAAGGGCCATTTTGGGACCAACTCCGTTGACACTCAATAGCAATTCAAACAAAGCCTTCGTGTCGAGTTTCGTAAAACCATACAGATCATGAGCATCCTCACGGATATGCTCATAAATATAGACTCGAGTCTCCTGCCCTACTGTCATATTGCCGAAATCTTCTATACCGACGAGGAGCCCATAACCAATGCCCTGCACATCAAGGATGATTATTCCTGCAAGTTTTTCGGCTACCTTCCCTGTGAGCATCGCTATCATAGTCAGTATTATGCTTGATAGCACAGTGCCGCCGCAAGGGCGTCAGCACAATCGTCTGGCTTGGGACGTTCTTTCAGACCCAGCATAACTCTCACCATTTCCTGTATCTGATGTTTTTCGGCTTTACCATATCCCGTCAGAGCTTGTTTGATCTGTAAGGGTGTTACTTCCAGGATCTCCAGGCCATGTTTTTTGCCAAGCAATAATACAACTCCGCGCGCATGACTCACCGACATTGCCGTCGTGACATTACGTGCAAAATACAAAAGTTCGACAACCATAACACGAGGCTTATGGAGCTCGATGATACTTTCTAGTTCGTTATATATCGTCTCCAAGCGATCAGGCAGCGCTTGCCTCACGGGTGTTCGTATCACCCCCGCATCTACTAATCGAGGTTTTCTTTTATCGATATCAACGACACCAAATCCGAGTATACCCGTACCGGGATCAATCCCGAGGACACGCGTCATGACACTGATACGCCTTCGGCTATATCAAAGTTGGTGTAGGTGTTTACGACATCGTCAAGATCGTCAAGTGCTTCCATAAGACGCATGATTTTTCCTGCTGTCTCAGCATTGTCTATCATGATGGTATTATTTGGCTCGTAAGTCAGCTCGGCGTCGACAACATCTACTCCTGCTGACTTCAGCGCATCGCGCACTCGTGCCAAGCTCTTTGGTTCTGTAAAGACCAACGATTCGCCTTCGAGTTCCTGTACATCTTCGGCTCCTGCCTCCAAACACGTGAGCACAAGCTCATCGCCACTTCCCTTCACTCGGATCTGGCCTTTGTGACTAAACTGGAATGCGACAGCACCTTTCTCGGCGATACTTCCACCATGCTTGGTAAATGCCAGCCGAACTTCGGGGTAGGTACGGTTAGTATTGTCAGTGGCACACTCGACGAGAATAGCAACGCCAGCCGGTCCATACCCCTCGTACATGATCTCCTCGACCTGAGCAGCCGATTTGTCGGCAACCCGCTGGATAGCTCGCTCGATGTTGCTCATCGGCATATTGGCGGCTTTCGCTTTTTCGATAACCATAGCTAGGCTTGGATTCATAGCTGGATCAGTACCACCTCGAGCGGCGATTGCTATTTGATGGCCGATTTTGGTAAACAAAGCACCACGCTTCGCGTCATTGGCGCCCTTCTCTCGTTTTATTGATGCCCATTTACTATGGCCTGACATAACATTCCTTTTTGATCAGGATAATTGTACTTCATCTGTTACAGTCTCGTCGAGTCGGCGCACCTTTAGCCGCATGATAAAAACGATACTGAGCATCGCTAGGTAGTAGAGGATGAACAACTCTCGCGTGATATGAACCTCACGTAGAGCACCAGGTATTCGTGCAAACAATTCGATGAGCTGGACGATGGTCCCAAGCAACGTTTTGGCAGGCCAAGCGAACCAGCCTGCAATATCAGTGACAAACATGCCAGCGAGACCTGCAACAGCAGTGAAGAGCATAGCGATCGGCACAAGTGGCAAGATAACCAGATTTGCCAATAGCGCCACGACCGATAACTCCCCGAAGACGTAGGCGATGAGCGGTAGGGTCATGAGTTGTGCGCTGCTCGTTTCAATGATTATTTGTGGTACGAGTCGCGGTTTTTTCGATCTATACAGGCGCTTGGTGATTGTCGGCGCGACGATGAGAATCCCGAAAAACGCCAAGAACGATAAGTACCAGCCTAGGTCTGTCCAGAAATACAGCGGCTGCCACATAGCGCTAATTGTCGCTGCCGTGACAAGCAGCACAAATGGTCGGATTGTGCGTCCAAAATACCACGCCCATAGTGTCAGTATCGACACGATCGCTGCTCGGGCGATCGAGGCACTGAAGCCCGTAATCGCGATGAAAATTCCGATGAGCGCCAGAGAACTTATGGTCGTTAAGTATTTTGAGCGCTTCACCAACAGTCGACGCATGGCATCGACCAGGATGGTGAGATTGTACCCCGAAACGGCCACGATGTGCGTCAGTCCGGTGGTTGTAAGTTCCCGAGTCAAGGCCTCAGGCAGTAGGCTTCGTGCGCCGACCAAAAACCCAAGACCCAGGGATGCTTGCGGTTCAGGCAGTGCCGAGTAGAGACCCGCAAAAAATCGTCCTCTGACTCGTTCGACGACGGAATCTCGTCGACCGATTATTTCTATCTCTGCAAAACTCATCGATGCTTGATTTGATCCGAACCCTCTGCGTAGTTTTCCGCTGACCGTGACGATATCACCTCGTAGTACTCCAGGATAAAAACCTTTGACTGCAATTTTTCCAGGCACCACTTCCCCATCTTCATCACGAACCTGTTGGATATGAAACGACAACTGCCCACGATCTGCATACGCGGCATCGTCACTCACTATTCCTTGTAGACTCACCGAACGATCATACCAGTCATCATACTCGTGTAGGCCCACCAGGAGCGTATTCCCCCGCCACAGACCCACACACACTCCCATGGCTACCAGTATGAGCAGAGCGGGCCATTTTCGCTTCAGTACGAGAGGTATAAACACGGCGAGGCCGAGACCATATACCAGCTTCGGGGTATGTCCGTATTTCGTCCAGAGTAGACCACCCAACATCCCGATCTGAAGTGCAAGAACGAGCCAGGTCTGAGGAATTCGTACACGCCGGACAGTCCCCATAGGCACATTATGCTCCGTCGAGACTGAATTGCAATTACCGCAGCAATACTGTGTAAGATAAGCAACTGAGTGTATGTTTAACTTGTCGTATAGTCGCATGAGCAAACTCATCGACTGTAACAATGAATGTTGAGATAAAGCTGTTTATTTTTTCTTGTTAACGTATATCAACAATAGGATGATGCCAATCGGAATGACAATTTGGCAAATATTTGCCCAGAAAATATCATTACTCCACCAAGTAGGATAAGTTCTAGTACCCCAGTTACCAAGCCCTCTAACCAAGGTCCCCCAAGCGAATGAAACTATTAGCGCAACTACCAGAATGATCTTTATGGTTTTTCTTTTATTTTTGTTCATACCTTAACTATAACAAAAGATATCGAAAACGAAGGTTATTGTACTTGGATCTCTGCAGGGACCAGCGGGGGGCGCTCACAAGTTCGCTCTTCCGTTGCGACGCCTAAAAGAATGTAAGCCACTACTTCACAATTTTTAATCGGCTTTTGAATCGATCATCATAGCTTCGTAATCTTTAAAAGGTCCGAGCCCGACCGCAGCACGACGCTCGTCCAGCGTCTCTACATCTGTTATTGGCCGGGGACCAAAATATTCGCCGTCTTGGTAGAATTGAGTACCATAAATTTGAGGTTGGCCTCGATTTACTAGAACACGATCTTCAAGATAAGCCACTTTCGCAGGATCTACTTCACCATCCGGAAGTTCCTTCATAAGCTTCAGGCAATTCTCTTGGAAGTCAGGATCATGATCAGCATGTTGCGCCAAAAGCCACGCCGCTCGTGCAGCTTCATCGCCAATTACAGATTTCTTGGGCCATCCATTCTTTCCAATTAGTTCTTTTAGATATTCAGTATTTTCCCTGTCAACCGAGTTATCCCACTCTGATTTACCAGCCATTGCGTCATTACGCATCTTTTGGTCTGCTTGAGATCGGGCCAATAATTCATCTGTAATTTCAGTCATGGATTGAGAATAGCATAACAAGAACGAGAGTGACCATACAAAAAGACCCCCGAAGGAGTCTTTTTGTATGGAGGGCCCAGCGGGGCTCGAACCCGCGACACGCGGCTTAAAAGGCCGCTGCTCTACCAGCTGAGCTATGGGCCCGAAATATCGATGCGGTCGTGAAGAGTTTTTCTTGCACTTCCGCTTGTCTTAACTTGACGTTCACGTTTTCGGGCACTCGTAATCGTCAGATATGCTTCATAATACACCAGCTTTAGAGGTCTGCGATATTTCGTCGCATTAACCTTACCCTGTTGGTGTTCCTGAAGTCGTTTTTGAAGGTTCGTTGTTGAGCCATAGTAGCACTCGCCGTCGAGGTTAGATTGTAAGATATAGAAATAATTCATTCCTACCAACTGACCTGCCCGCTGTGCCAGCATGGCAGGCGGGGCTATGGGCCCATCAAAATGGGCAAACTACTCATGTAAATAAACCACATTTACAGATGAAAAGCAACCTTGAGACCTATTTCTCGTCCTTTTCGCCACCGTGTTTTTCGAACATGACCGTAATAAAGCTTACGCCGATGGCAAAAAGCACGATCCATGTTTTGTAGGTTTGGAATAGACTCCACACAGATGAGTTACGCAAGGCATCGCGAGCCCCGTATGGCAAATAGTCAGCGATAAAGACCGTGATAAGCGCTACGACACCTACAGAGGGTGCGATCTGGGTTATAAGCTTACTCGCAGACTTTTGCGAACCTTTGAAATATAGTGCAATCAATACACCAGGAGCCAGAATAAGCGCCAATTGAACAAAAGAACCCAGCGGCAACGAGGTTGAAAGACGCCGCACCCCATCAGACGCAGCCGTGCCGACATTGGTAACCAGGACTGAACCAGCGCAGAGCGCAAACACCACGAAGGCACTGTGGGTTTTGAGAATCAAAAGACCCAAGAATACGAGTATGAATAGACCAGCTAGGATCATATCGATGGTCATGCCACCAATATAGCATAACCACTATAAGTTATCTGGTAGAAACTCAAGTCGCTGTCCTGGAAGCAAGTTCTGAGCACCACCTGCTGCCAGTTCCAAGACATCCCGAGCGGGTTTTGTTGGCGTGAAAACCTCGGGATAGGTGCTCGGTGAAACATCACGCCTCACGCTAACGACGCGCTTATGAGCATCAATCCACACGATGTCGATATTCATGCGCATATCTTTCATCCAGATGCCGTGTTTGTCATCGCTATTGAAAACAAATAGATAACCCTCGTTGTTTGGTAGGCTTCGACGATTCGCGAGTCCCCGCTGCTTTTCAGCTTCAGTCCTGAGAATACGGGCACACATAAGTTTCGTGTGCGTGACTCTATCGATAATTGTCGCTCGACTACTGGTACAGGCTTTGATCACAGGTTTACGATGCAAACCCAGTACTCCTAGCCACGAGCTGAGAAGTACGAGGAATATGACCTGAGGTAAAAACTTACGCGCCGATTTTGTCTTTGCGATGACGCTGTTTGGCGTTTTTCTCAACGTATTCAATAATTTTCGTGGCAACATCTCGGTTCGTCATTAGTTCTGGTGTCTTAATACTAGCAGACGAATTAACCTCGAGCACCAGCGGACCATTTTCAGAACGCAGCATGTCGACGCCGCAGATCGTCAGTCCCATTGCTTTGGCAGCACGAATCGCTGTCTTTTCTTCTTCGCTGGTAAGTTTCACCGGTGTGCCAACACCGCCTTGGTGAGTATTTGACCGGAAGTCATCATCAAGACTTTGGCGTTGAATGCTTGCGACCACTCGCCCGCCAACGACAAGCGCACGGATGTCAGTACCGGCAGATTCGCGGATAAATTCCTGAACCAGGAAGCCGACGTTCTCGACGAAGAAGGCCTGCATTACAGCCTTGGCCGCCTTGGTCGTCTCAGCAAGCACCACACCATTGCCGTGTGTGCCACGGGCCACTTTGATGATCACTGGCGCACCACCTGCCAACTCGATGACATCATCGAAATCAGCCGTTTCTCGCGCAAAAACCGTCTTCGGTACACCCACACCGTTTTTGGCCAAGATTTGATACGCACGAAGCTTATCGCGTGAACGGACGATGGCGATCGAACTTGCTGTGGTATACACACCCTGCATCTCAAATTGGCGAACGACAGCTGAACCATACTTGGTATAACTCTGGGCGATACGCGGAATCACGGCATCGATATCATGCAAAGGCTGGCCTTTGTAATACACGAGTGGCTTACCCTTTTCGATCGTCATGTAGCATTTCGCATAGTTCACGATGCGAACATTGTGACCGTGTGCACTTGCGACTTCTTTGAGCCGCTTAGTGGTGTAGTTACCAGAACCTTTGGACAAAATGACGATATTCATGAGTTCTTCTTTCTCGACACAAATTGTCGATCAATGTCTACAACGTAGTGGCTGTGGAGGAAGTTGCGTCCGAGAAGTACAGGATACAGCATGCCGCTACGATCAGCGAGTGTAAAGTTCACCTGACGCTCACTATTATCCACTATTACCGTGAGTGGAACAATGTAGCGAGTTTGGCGCTTATGGGTGACGTTTTTGATCATAATCTTACGATAATCCGTCACGGTCACATCATGACCAGTTTTCAAGATGCTATTGTCGTCCAGGATACGAAATGACAAGACACCTTCTTTTTCCTTGATGTTACTACAGTGGATTGACGATGAGGTTGCACCGGTGTCGACGCGAGCCAATAGACGATTGACTCCCAATTCTTTGATACGAACTCGAGCTAATCGGCCGATAAGCGCCTTTTTCTCCAGCTCACGCTGCTTCTTCGTCTTTTTTGGATTCCCGACATAATTGACAAATCGTGAGCTCGCCATGAGATAAAGTACGTTGCGATGTTCGCCCAGTCGCAGTGAATGAGATGACGAATCCTGACGATCATTGAGAGTGTCGATGATGAAGTTACCACTCCATGACAGTGAGCGAGCAGCCTCCTGGAGGATGACTGGTTCAAGTGGTGATGTATAGCCACACAATTGTGCACATACCAGAAACTCGCATTTGTTATCGATGGAGATTTTGAAATAATTTTGCTCGATCAACCTTTCGATTTCTTTCAACATTTGCCGGAAGGCAGGATTCTTGACAGGACGCTGATAGAAACGTGACTCGCCGATGATACTGTGGGTTAGCAAGTAGATCTTGAGCTTGAGCGCATCCGCTTCAGAGATTTTACCGTTTGCAATCAAGTCATCATAGCCTTCAAGCAGATCGATGATCTCATACGGGTCAACCAGTACAGCAGTTGATAACGACAATTGATAACGGAAATAGTTTTTGAGTAGATAGAAGTAGTTGATCGCGTGTGTTGAAAGCAGGCGAATCGCATCGTGGTCTTCGATTAGGTTGTTGAACAAACGCAGGAACTGCTTGTCTGAGACGATTTCGCGTACATACGGACGAAGATCGAGGCCATAGAGTGACTCACAGAGAATCACTTTGAAGAGCAGCGCGTTGTAGCGACCAAGGTCGGCATATGTCTCGAAAAACTCGCGACGATATGCTTTTTTCTGATTTCGAGTAACGTATGGTTTACTCTTGCTGGCGATGCGTTTGAGTGTCTTCTCGATATCTTTGGGCGTGGCGCCAATATAGGTGGCTTTCGACTCATCGAGGACTTTACGAGACCAGTCATCGTGCTGCCAGAGCCATAGTCGTGAAGCAAAATGCAGCGCTGCATCGAAATTGAAACGTATGGTTTGTTTGAAATACGTTTCTACTAACTTGGCAGCATCGTCGACTTTTCGGTTGGCGAGTCCAACCCCTAGTTCGACGACCTTCTCGGCAACCGGTACACCAGTCATATTCTGGAATCCAAATTCACCATCCCATTGTGGCGCAGTGTTGACTTCCAGGATTCGGTATTCTCCCGTTTTCTCATCACGGATGATATCGACGCCCGTGAAGCGAAGTTTGAACAGTGAAGCAGCTTTGACGGCGATATCATAAATCGTCGACAAGACTTCTTCATCGGTTTCGAGCACAGCAGTGGCGCCCTGTGAGATGTTGTTGAGATGCGAACCTTTCTTGGCCACACGCTTCATAGCGCCAAGTGGACGACCACCAACGATGATGATGCGCCAATCCCCAGTATTCTCGATGAAATTCTGGAATATCATCTCACTGAAATGCACATTGCCGATTTTGCCATCGATTTCCTCTGGAGTTCGAATGATCTCAACACCCTTACCCATGGCGCCTTTGTTCGGCTTGGCGATAAACGGATAAGCAAGAGACCCATCAGCGATAAGTTTCTGGAGTGCTTTGACCGTCTTGGCGCGGTACGTTGGGATAGCAAATTTCTCAGTCAAGCTTGAGCTGGCCAGCATGTTTTGCTGGAAGTACTTGTGAGTAGCAAACGGATAGATGAAAAGTGTCTCGTTGATGAAGACTTTGCTACCGATATGCGCCAGGATACTTGAGCGCTCACTTTGATGATCGAGTGAGGCAGCGCGCCAGACGATGATGTCACCGCATTTTTCAAGTTGTTCGTTCAGGGGCTTTTTGTTGTCCAAAACTCGAACGTCGGTCTTCAAACCCTTTTTCTTGGCAGCACGAACTAACTGGTCAGTATGCCAGTCAGTTTCACTTCGAGAAATAACGGTAAACACCATCTTCTTTGCCATGGCTACTGTTCCTTAATTACTCTTATTGAATTTCAGTATATTCTAACATTTTTGGGCTAAAATAGCAATACTTATAGGTTGTAAACCAACCCTCTTCTACAGTAGCACTTACCCCTGTATTTTACGCAGCCATGCGATCGAGTTGATCGACTAAATCTTCACGCAGTTGTTGCGTAAATTCAGGATAGGAAGCAACTCGAGGAAAGGCTGGGTTTATGCCTGAAACTCGAACCACATTAAACGTATCTCCATCGAATGCGAGATCAATCGCAGTATGGATCTCCTCAGCACCACTCTCCTGACGGATTCGATCGTGAACTTCACGCGCTACCTCAACCGCATGGTCTGGGGCCCAATTGGCAAGATGTGCCCACTTGACGGCTCTTTTCCCGTCTACTACACGCTCAGAACGAGCAACTGCTCTTAAGACTGCCTGGCCAGCACCAAAGGTATACCATCGGAGTTCGGCGTCGTCACCCATGGCTGCTAGTGCTTCATCTGCTGCTTCGTCGGCCGGGATTATGCCATCAACGTGATGAAGTGGGCGTCTTTGCGCTGATATGGGCATGTAGAGATCTCCGGCAACTTTTGTAAGGCGTTCTTTATTTTCGGTTATTGCGACCACGCTTGCGGCATTAAGTTGCGGCACCCAATCCTGGCTCAGTTTACCCGTGTAATCACGAATAACGCTCGGTTGTAGATCTTCTACAACCTGCTGGCACACCACCTTACCAGCGACACGATCTAGTTGGTAGTACGAACGATAACCGCCCAGTTCGGCATCAAATGTATCGGTGCCAGCGGCAACCGCTACTTCATGCCCACGAGCACGAATTGTATTGGTGAGGCTAGCATAGTTTTTATTTACTCGGTCAGTTATTTCTTCAGGTGTTCCACTACCGAGTTGTAATACATAAGTTTTACTCATACGTAGACTTATTATACAACCAAACTAGATTTTTACTAGTGTGATGACACGCGCCAGAACGCTATGGCGATTACAACCACCACGACAATCAATATCGCCGCTAGCATCAAGACAAAGCCATTCTCTGACAGTCGTTTCATGTGCGCGCCCGCCCTAAGCGCTTAATTACTCAGAGTATATGACGAATAGCCGTAAGCGTAAACTAGAATATCTTTCGTTTTGGGTTCTTTTGGAATTCTTCGAGGAGCTCAATTTGGCGTTTACTCAGTTTCGATGGTGTATCGACGAGAATGGTAACAATGTGCGAGCCTCGACTTCCGCCTTTGAGGTGTGGGACACCATGATTGCTTAATTTGAAGTCTGCGCCACTCTGTGTGCCAGCTGGAACTTTCATCTTCACCGGTCCGTCGACAGTATCCACCTCTATAGTCGTACCGAGAGCCGCATCGACCATGTCGACGTGCTCTTTGGAGAGGATGAGGTCTCCCTCTCGCGTAAACTTCTTGTGCGGTTTGACGCGAATACCAACATAGAGATCCCCTTTAGGTCCATTGGCAATTGCTTCACCGTGCTCTCGCAAGCGTATGGTTGCTCCATCATCAATGCCAGCAGGGATTTTGAGTTTGATAGTCTGGTTTTCTGGTGTTGTGCCTTTGCCGTGGCAGACACTGCAAACTTTTTCCGGTACCTTACCAGTCCCGTGACAGGTATGGCAAACGACTGCCTGTTGGATGTTGCCAAAAATAGTTCGTGTGGCAGCGACCACTTGTCCTCGACCGCCACAGGTTTCGCACGTTTTTAGTTCATGTCCAGGCTCGACAGTTGTACCTTTGCAGTGTTCGCAGGTGTCATCGAGACGAATATGGAGATCTTTTTCAATCCCAAATACCGCTTCTTCGAAGGTCAACTCCACACTTGTTTGGACGTCATTGCCACGAGCTTGGCGTTGACCTTGCTGACCGTTGCCAAACCCACCACCAAAGAAACTACCGAGGATGTCGCCTAAACCTAAATCACCGAAATCAAAATGTATGTTTTGCCCATTGAAACCCCCGAAGCCATTGAAGCCCGCACCATCACTGGCAGCACTCGATCCGACACCGGCATGACCGAACTGATCGTAGCGTTTGCGCTTCTCGCTGTCTTTGAGAACTTCGTACGCTTCGTTGATTTCTTTGAACTTCGTCTCATCACCCCCCTCTTTGTCGGGATGGTGTTGAACTGCAAGGCGTCGAAAGGCTTTCTTGATCTCATCGGCACTAGCACCCTTCGAGACTCCTAAGACCTCGTAATAATCTTTTTTGGACATTTAGATCCTACTTATCTTTTTCGTCTACGATTTCGCCCTCGACAGCATCGCTGTCATCTTTCTTGCCCGCATACTTGGCATCGTCTGATGCGGGTTGTTCGCCGTCTTTGGCGGCTTCATACATTTTAGCGCCAATAGGCATGATTTTGTCAGTCAAATCTTTGGCGGCCTTCTCCACGACCTCTTGATCGGTCGATTCGAGGGCTTTTTTAGCTTCCGCTACAGCCTCGTCAATCACTTTGACATCATCCTCGGCCAATTTGTCTTTATTCTCAGACTTCATTTTCTCAGCTTGGTAGATAGCCGAGTCGAGCATGTTCTTAGCTTCAGCTGCCTCGCGCTTCTTTTTGTCCTCATCTGCGTGGGCTTCAGCTTCTTTGGCGGCTTTCTCGACTTCTTCTTTGTTAAGATTTCCAGAGTTCTGGATAGTGATGCTTTGCTCTTTGCCCGTGCCTTTATCCTTGGCGGTGACATTCAGGATACCGTTGGCATCGAGATTAAACGTCACTTCGATCTGCGGGACGCCGCGAGGAGCCGAGGGGATGCCATCGAGTACGAAGCGTCCCAGGCTCTTATTGTCACTAGCCATTTCTCGCTCACCCTGAAGGACGTGGATTTCTACAGACGATTGACCGTCTGCAGCTGTGGAGAAAACTTCATTTTTGCTGGTCGGGATCGTCGTGTTGCGTTCGATCAATTTTGTCGTGACGCCACCCAGCGTCTCGATACCGAGACTCAATGGTGTGACATCGAGCAGCAACACATCCTTCACATCACCTTGGAGTACGCCACCTTGGATAGCAGCGCCGACAGCCACAACCTCATCAGGATTTACGCCTTTGAGGGGTTCTTTGCCAAAGATTTCTTTAACCTTGTCGACGACAGCAGGCATACGGGTCATACCACCGACCAAGACAACTTCATCGATATCTTTCGCATCCATACCAGCATCTTTGAGAGCTTTTTTGCATGGCTCGACGGTTTTATCGATGAGATCCTGGACCAACTCGACGAGCTTGGCACGAGTGAGCTTGTATTCGAAATGCTTTGGACCATCAGCGTCTGCTGTGATGAAAGGCAGGTTGATATCAGCCACTTCAGTCGTGGAGAGTTCTTTCTTGGCTTTCTCGGCTTCATCTTTCAGGCGTTGCATCGCAGCATTGTCGCCTTTGAGATCGATGCCTTGTTCTTTTTTGAACACTTCGAGGAAATGAGAAACGATACGATTATCGAAGTCCTCACCACCGAGGTGCGTGTCACCATTGGTGCTTTTAACTTCGAAGACGCCATCACCAAGTTCGAGGATAGAGACGTCGAACGTACCACCACCGAGATCGAACACGACTATCTTTTCTTCTTTCTTGCTGTCCAAGCCATAGGCAAGGGCTGCAGCAGTCGGTTCGTTGATAATTCGCTTCACCTCAAGACCAGCAATTTTGCCGGCATCTTTGGTAGCTTGACGCTGTGAGTCATCGAAATATGCGGGGACAGTGATGACGGCCTCGGTCACTGGCTCACCTAGGAACGCTTCGGCATCAGCCTTCAGCTTGCCGAGAATCATAGCGCTGACTTCTTCTGGGCTGTAGTCTTTGTCGGCCATCGTCACTTTGACCCCTGCGCCACCTTTGACAATTTTGTACGGCATGAGGTCGAGGTCTTTTTGCACTTCTTTGTCATCAAACTTACGCCCGATAAGACGTTTCACACCATAGATTGTATTCGCAGCATTTGTCACGCGTTGCCGTTGTGCCACTTGGCCAACCAATCGCTCGCCATTCTTGTTGATAGCGACAACAGATGGTGTCGTGCGATTACCTTCAGCATTGGCGACGATTTCTGGTTTGCCAGAAACCATCACAGCCATTGCTGAGTTGGTCGTACCCAAGTCAATTCCGATGATTTTACCCATAAGATGTCTCCTTTGATTCGTAAATTTTAGAGATTCTGGCACTCAGTATAGCACAGTGCCAACTACTGAAAATTGTAAGAAATTAGCACTCTACTGTCAAGAGTGCTAAAACTATTTGGAAGCAACCTTCACCATTGCAGGGCGGATGACCATGTCACCAACTTTGTAGCCAGATTGCAGTTCTTCAGTGACTGTTTCTGTTTCACCGTTACCATCTTCCATACTAATCGCTTCGTGAAGGTTTGGATCGAATGGTTCGCCGATCGTTTTGATCCGCTCAACCCCCAAATCAGAGAGGGTTTTTTCAAATTGTTTGACGATTCCTTCAATACCCCGGACAAATTCATTGCTCTCGAGATCTTTGGGGATATGCTTCAGTGAGCGTTCAAAGTTATCGATAACCGGGAGGAGATCCCGAACAATACCGGCTTTGACCATATCTTTCAGACCGACGATTTGCTCATCATGTCGACGACGAATATTCATCGCATCGGCACGTTCACGTTGCAAAGCTTCAGTCAGCTCTTGGACTTGCTGTTGCAACGCCTCTAATTCTGGATTTACGGATTTCTTCTTGTTCATAGAACCTGCTCCAGGGTTTCACCAGCTCGTTGGACGAGCGCAATCGTACCACGATAACTTTGGCGGGTAGGACCAAGGACGCCGATGTAGCTTTGATCACTGTATGGACTTCGGAAACGACTGATGATAAGACTGCAGCCCGAATCACGACCGATAGGATTCTCTCGTCCGATATAGACACTCAGCGGTTCGTTCGGCGCAGCTTCACGGAGCCATGGTTCGAGGTTATCAAGCAAACGCGCCACTTCACGCACTTGTCCAGCTTGCATGAATTCCGGTTGACCGAAAAGATTCGACAAACCACTCATGTAGAGTTGGTCGCCGATGGTTGCCAAGCCAAGGTTGTGAGTGAGCTCGACAAGTGTATCCACGGCATTGCGAATCGTTCGTTCTGGTAATCCACCATCCGACACACGGGCAGTCAGTGCTCGCTCAGCGCGACGTTCGGCGGACGTTTCGGTCGCTTCCGTAACGTTATTCACATAGAACCGATAGCCTTTATCTGTCGGGATGCGACCAGCGGATGTGTGTGGTTGTGTGATATAGCCATCGCGTTCCAACTCAGCCATTTCAGCCCTGATCGTGGCGCTTGAAACATCAAAAGCACGCGCCAACAAATTTGAACCAACCGGGCTTGCTACCTCGGCATACTGTTCCACAATCGCCCTTAGGATTAGTTCCTGTCTCTCTGTCATAGTTCATATGGTACGAAGTTGGCACTGTACAGTCAAGAGTGCTAGTTTAGCGTGGAAGTTTCTCGAGAAGTTCTTTCGCAACTCGTATACCTTCCTCGTGCCATTCTTGGTGCTGATGATCGTCGCTGATCATGGCGTGTAAACGATTCGTTGTAGCCTGCAGATCATCGTTGATGATACATTCATAGACCGGGTTTTTAATCATGTCTTCCAATTCTTGCTTGGCACTGCGTAGTCGGTGCTCTACTTCCTCGGCAGGCAGCTCTCCCCTGGCATGCAATCGACGCATCCATTCGTCGTAATTCGGTGGCAGCACGAAAAACACCCGTACATCAGACTTCATTTCCTCAATCTTAGCTTCGCCGTGAATCTCAACGTCCTTGATAGCAATTCTATTACCGTCATCGGCAGCTTTCAGTTCCTGACTATCGATAGCATTCATGTAACTGTCATGTACATACGCGGCTTCGATATATTTTCTCGTTAACAACTTATCGAGCGCTGCTGATTCAGTGACAAAATTGTACACGTCGCCGTCAATCTCGATCACGCCATTCCGAATTTGTGGATCACGTGTCGTATCCGACCGTATGTAATGGTACTGTCCGGTTTTAGCCAGCTCGTTGATCAGCGTATTGCGACCGGCAGCTGTCGGCCCCACCAGCAACACAAGTTTCAAGCCGGTGAGAAGCTTTTTATCTTCATCCGTTGGTCCGAGATATTCTTCGATAGCTCGTATGAGGTGGGCGTGCATATTGCTGTGCTTCATCGTAGGTAGTATAGAATATGAATCATGAAACAAGCACCCAATTTTACCCTTCCCGATCAAAATGGTGATGAGCATTCACTGACAGATTACCTTGGAAAATGGGTAGTGCTGTATTTCTATCCCAAAGACGATACACCTGGTTGCACCACCGAAGCATGTAGCTTCCGTGATACTCGTGACGCAATCGCCGAATACGGCAACGCAACTGTTATCGGCATCAGCAAAGACACCGTTCGTAAACACGCGAACTTTGTGAAGAAATACGACCTCAACTTCACACTACTCAGCGACCCAAGCACCGAAACGATTCAGGCCTATGATTCATGGAAAGAGAAATCAATGTACGGTCGCAAATATATGGGCACCATGCGTAATACCTTCATCATCGACCCCAAAGGCCATATTGTTCGAGAATTCATCGGTGTTAATCCCAGCAAGCACGCCGCCGAAATATTAGCAGCGTTAGATGAGTTACAAAAGTAATATCCGGGATCTAAGGAAGGTTGAATCGGTTCCTGGAAGGAACAAAACTAGTCGTCTCTTTTAAGCATGACAGTGAATGCTTCGGCTGGAATATCGACTTTGCCGAAACGCTTCATACGCTCTTTGCCTCGCTTTTGTTTGGCCCACAACTTTTTCTTGCGCGAGACGTCTCCGCCATAAAGATACCCCGTGACGTCCTTTTTCATAGCCGAGATATCTTCACGTGCGATAAACTTACCGCCGATTGCAGCCTGTAAGCTGACCTGAAACATCTGACGGGGTATGACTTCCTTCAATTTCTCGACCGTTTCTCGTCCGACGGTTTGTGATTCACTTCGATGCACCATAATGCTTAGTGCATCAACTCGTTCACCAGCGACATAGAAATCCAAGCGGACCAAATCTTCAGCTCGATACTCGTTCAGTTCGTAGTTGAACGACCCATACCCACTCGTAATACTTTTGAGTTGATCGTAGAAATTGGTGAGGAGATTGGCCAGTGGCGCCTCGAAATCGATGACTGCCAGTTGCGCATCAACATAACTGATATTTCTCTGCGAACCTCGGGTGCTTGAGATGAGTTGCAGTACCGAGCCGACGTAATCTTTCGGACAGACGACTTCGCCTTTGATCCACGGTTCGCGAATTTCACGGATACTGGCTGGGTCAGGCAGCTCAGCAGCTGATTTAATAATTACTTCCTGTCCATTGAGAAGCGAGACCTCATAATCGGTGGACGGATTGGTGATGATAAGCTCGAGGTTATACTCTCGCTCCAAGCGCTCTTTGACGATGTCCATATGGAGCAACCCTAAGAACCCTACCCGAAAGCCAAATCCGAGAACAGGAGAATTTTCAGGTTCAAATACCAGAGCTGAATCGCTGAGAGAAAGCTTCGCGATCGCATCTTTCAGCAACTGATAGTTTTCGTTGCTGTCTGGAAACAGTCCCGCATAGACAAACGGTTTCACGTCTTTGTAGCCTGGCAATGGTTCATTGCTGGGCTGCTTTGTAAGTGTCACGGTATCACCCACTTTGGCTTCACTTGTTGATTTGAGGTTGGTGACAATGTAGCCGATTTCCCCCGTCTTGAGTTCTGGGCTTGGACTGGTCGATGGCACCAGAGAGCCTACTTCCAACGCAATACCATTGCTGTTAGTGCCGATCATATGGATAGCATCACTCTTCTTCAGAGCTCCATCGACAACTCTCGTATAGAGAATCACCCCTCGGTAATCATCGTAGTAACTGTCGAAGATCAATGCTCGCGCTGTGGAGTCGGGTTTACCTTTAGGCGGTGGCACGAGTTCGACAACTTTATCCAACACCTGATCAACACTTTGCCCAGTCTTAGCAGATATCAAAAGAATGTCTTCTTTTTTGCATCCGAGCAGACTTATCACTTCATTGCTCACGCGTTCGACGTCAGCGGCAGGAAGGTCAATCTTATTGAGTATCGGGATGATCGTGAGATCAGCCGCCAGCGCCAGATAGACATTGGCCAATGTTTGGGCTTGGATACCTTGCGATGCATCGACGACGAGTATCGCTCCCTCGCATGCTTCGAGACTACGAGATACTTCATAGCTAAAATCCACATGTCCAGGTGTATCGATGAGGTTGAGCTGGTAATCTCGATATTTCATTCGCACTGGTGCGAGTTTGATGGTGATACCTTTCTCGCGCTCCAGATCCATCTTGTCGAGCAGCTGATCTTTCATGAGTCGTTTGTCGACAGTCCCCGTCAATTCGAGCAAACGATCCGCGAGCGTACTCTTGCCGTGGTCGATATGAGCGATGATACAGAAGTTTCTAATATGATCTTGATTCACGTAACAGAGTATAACAGAGGTGGACTACGAAGACACGGGAGTTTCAGGTTTCGCTTGGAAGAATATCGCTCGTTTGACTCGTTTGATGATCGGATCAGCTTCACGCAGCTTAAATATCGCTGATATCAAGACATATACAATCATACTGACGCCGACGATGATGCTAAATTTCGGCAAGAGCGAGAAAAGACCTTTGTCAGAGACACGAAGTGGCAATACACGGATCAGGGCATACAGGACAAATGACATCAGTCCGGTGGCTGAGATCATGCGAAGCACTCCGGTCAAAAATGACATAGAGAAAAACCCAGGATAGCGACGGGCCAGTACAGTGATCAATATCGATACTTCGACGAGCGCCGTGAGAGACTGTGCGATAGCCAGACCTTGGATGCCATACGCACCAGGTCGAGTCAGGGTAATAGCGAGAACGATGTTGAGAATAATAGAAAAAATCGAGATCTTGAGCGGCGTCTTAGTGTCATGGTGCGCATAGTACACTCTAGACATGATGTGAAATATCGACCGGAAAAAGATAGACACGACAAGTAGTCCGACGAGCGAGGCGACGATCTTGTTGCCCTGCCCCGTCACGAGACGCACCAGATAGCCTCGTCCAAAATACGCAATCGAACTGACCGGCAAGGCCAGCCATATAATGATGCGCAAGACGTTCAAGAGTTCTTTTTTGAATAAATCGGGTCGTCCCTGGTTGATGCGTTCCGTCATCTGGGGAAATGCGGCCGTCGAAATAGCCACACCGATGAGGTTGATCGGCACTGCATGAAGGTTGAACGCTACTTGATATAGGCCGACTGCAGTCTTGCTAATACCTGAAGCGATGTTGTTCTCGACGATGTTGTTGACATAATCAATACTTTGATCGAATGATCGTGCCGGCAATATTTTGAGTACTCGTCGAAAACCGTGGTTCTTCCAAAAAATCTTCGGGAAGTACGCAAAGCCAAGGCCAAAAAGACCGCTTGCCGCTGTGATCAGCTGGACGATTGCACCGATGATCACCCCAAAAGCAACTCCCTCGATACCAAACCTCGGGTAGAGATAGATAACACCAAGTATGATACAGAGGTTATAAACTGATGGCGCTAGGGCCACAAAGAAAAACCTCCGCACGGCTTGTTGCATACTCGCCATCACGCTCGAAATAGCGAAAAGGAATGGATTAATCGACATCAGTCGCATCATCGTTGCCACGTGTGCTCGAAGTTCTCCGTCAAAACCAGGTGCCAGCAGCTTACTTAGTGGAGCCGCAAACACGATCATGATGATCGAAGCGGCAAGCGTCAGTAGTGCGAGAAAATTCATCAGACTCGAGGACAACTCCCAGGCGGATTTACGATTACCTCTGCCCAATCGCTCGCTAAGAATAGGGATAAATGTCACACTGAGCGCTCCTGACGTGAGGATAGCAAACATGAAATCCGGCACACGAAACGCCGTCAGGTACGCACTATAGAGCGGATTATTAAGACCAACGTTACCTGCGAGTAGACGCTCCCGCCACAGTCCCAAAAACATCGACATAAACGCCGAGCCCGACAGAAGCCACGCAGCATTACCGACCGTCAGCTTCGCATTGGCGCGTTTGAGAAATCGATTCATTACCGATCAATTATAGGGGCTTGGGTGCCCTTCCACCAAACTGATTCTAGGCGCGAAGTGCCGCTTCTTTGGGAAGCTTTGTACCGACAAAAAGTTTCTTCACTTCATCAGCATCAAGCGTCTCTTTTTCGAGCAATGAGTCTTTGATTTTCTCGAGGAATGAACGATTTTCTTTGATGACGATTTCAGCTCGTTTCGCCGCTTCATCGATCAGTTCGGCTACTTCCTCGTCGATCAAACGAGCGGTATCTTCAGAGTAGTTACGTTCATGGACGAGCCGGTCAAGCATCATGCCGTCTTCAGTATGGAAGGCTTTATTGCGAAGTTTGGAGCCCATTCCCTGCTCCGCAACCATCTCACGAGCCATTTGCGCAGCTTTCTGGAGATCATTTCCAGCACCAGTAGTGACCGAGTCATCACCATAGATGACTTTCTCGGCAATACGGCCACCGAGAACTCGAGCAAGCACATCTTTATACTCGTTGATCGAGTGGTAACTCTTGTCGTCATCGTCCAGAAACCATGTCACGCCGCCAGTACCACCACGGGGGATAATGGTCACTTTGTGTACATAACTATCATGCGACAGGACGGCACCGACCAGTGCGTGGCCACCTTCGTGGTAGGCCGAGAGTTCCTTCTCTTTGTCTGACATAGCCTTGCTCTTACGCTCCGGACCGATGGCAACTTTTTCGAACGCCTCAGTCACATCAGCATCAGTGATGATCTTGCGGTTGTTGCGAGCGGCGATGATAGCCGATTCGTTGGCGAGGTTGGCGAGGTCGGCGCCAGCCATACCGACCGTTTTCTTGGACAACTCTTTGATATTGACCGTCGAATCCAAAGGTTTTTTCTCAAAATGTACTTTGAGGATTGCTTCGCGTTCAGCGCGCTCCGGCAGGCCTATCATGACTCGGCGATCAAAACGACCAGGTCGAAGGAGTGCTGGATCAAGCACGTCAGCACGGTTAGTAGCAGCCAACACGATGACATTGGTTCCTTGCTCAAAACCATCCATCTCAACCAAGATCTGGTTCAGGGTTTGTTCGCGTTCATCATGACCGCC
>CAZWNK010000011.1:0-19673 GCA_964635445.1 uncultured Candidatus Saccharibacteria bacterium
CCTCGTTTATCTAGTAACCACAGCGAGGTCTTTAGGTCGCCATCTAAAATCGCTACAGTTAAGTTGTGCTTTGCCTTAACCGCCAAAAAACTTCTAGCGTTCTCAATTTTGTCAGAAAACTCAGAGTCGGAACGATAGTGCCGATAGAACATCTCTCTGGATATACCAGATGAGTAACAGGCTTCTGACACAGTTGCACCAAACTTCATAGCATCTTCTAGTTTCCTGACAACCCACGGCGTCAGTTTGGTCGGTCTACCTACCTTTCCCATATACATCCCAGTGGTGCAAACACCAATACCCAGTTATTAGAACTTAGCATTTTGATACTCCTGATAAGGGATTTCCAGTATTTCCCTCCATCTAATGACTTCATCTCTAATTTGGTGTAAACTTTTACCCAGATAGTGCACCACAAAAAGTGCCCCACATTGATGGGGTATTTTTTGTGGTCTCTTTGTTTTTGCTAGATGTTAAACTTTAAGAGCAAGTTTTAAAGGGGAGCAGATAAAATGGCGAAATATGTCGATGGATTTGTGTTAGTTGTGCCGAAAGGCAAAGAAGAAGCGTATCAGAAGATGGCCGAAGAGGGACGGGATGCGTGGATGCGACATGGTGCGCTTCAGTATTTCGAATGCCGAGGTGATGATCTCAAACAACAAGAGATGGGTGACGAGAAATCCCGAGCTTTTGCCGAGATGGCCGGTGCAGGACCGGATGAAAATGTCTGGTTCTCATTTATCATCTTCGAATCCAAAGAGCATCGCGATGAAGTCAATGCCAAGGTCATGGAAGAAATGGCCGAGAAGTACAAAGACATGACTGATATGGAAATGCCCACTGACATGAAACGGATGGCATACGGTGGATTTGCGGTTGCGGTCGAAGGCTGATTGCCTTTGTGCGCAGAGGCGCTATAATGAGCGAGACATAATTAAAGCTGAGGTACAAACCCATGGTCACAGGATATTGCGTCAAATGTAAAGAAAAAGGTGTTGAATTGTCAGGTCCAGAAATCCATCAAACCGCAAAAGGTGGCTTCATGGCCAAAGGGAAGCATGAGAAGTGTGGAACAGTAGTCTGTGCGATGCTTTCCAAAGAGAACGCCGAAAAAGCAATTGCTGACGGCGCCACAAAAGCTTACTAAACTTTCAATCCAAAGTGAAAAGCCCGGTCCCAGTGCCGGGTTTTTGTTACATTGAGTTTCGGTTAGTATAAACTTGTAATATGAAAACAATTCTTATTGTCGGAGCTTCAGGTGGGATAGGCAGTATCGTAGCTAAGCATTTTCTAGATCAGGGATGGGAAGTGTATGGAACAAATTATGCTAACGAATTTCCTGACTATCTTACTGGGCACGAGCATTTTAAGGGCTCAGATCTAGATGTCTGTGATTTAGATGCAATCGAATCTCTCAAAAGTAACTTATCTACGATAGCTGCAATGGTAAATTGCTCAGGTATCGTTGAGTTTGAGGCCTATAATGACCCAAGCAAAAACATGGATATCTGGTCTAGGACCTTGGATGTCAACCTAACAGGTTCATACAATCTCTTTCTAAAACTGCGCGACAAGGTTGAGCGAAACGGTAGCTACATAATGATGAGCTCCACAGATTCATATTATGGCGGGAAAGTTAATACCGCCTACGCAGCAAGCAAGGCAGGAATCAATTCTCTCACAAAGTCTCTTGCACTCATGTATAACGAATCAGGTTTACGCGTCAATTCTATAGCTCCAGGCTGGGTGGAGACGGCGATGATGGAAGCTGGGGGAGATGAACTTGTAGCTTATGCCAAGGAAATCAATCCACTTAACCGTAATGGCGATCCGCAAGATGTAGCAAATTTAGTAGATTTTCTTATTAGTGACAAATCCAGTTACATAAACGGACAAGTGATTACTCTAGATGGGGGTTATACTCTTCAAGACCCCACTCTCGTTTTTGAAGAGAAGAGTATAGAAAAATCACGTCAATCATAGTAATCATCACCATATTCTGATGATTGTAATACGGTAACCTTGATACTATAAGGGTATGAGAAAAATTATTGTCCAAGAGTTCGTCACGCTAGATGGGGTTATGCAGGCGCCAGGTGGGCCAGATGAGGATACCGAGAGCGGCTTCAAATATGGTGGCTGGACTGCGCCGTATTATGCAGAGGCTGATGCGGAAGCAGATGAGTTCATGCAAAAATATGTGATGAATTCGACGGACCTGCTCTTGGGGCGGAAAACATTTGATATCTTTGAGGTGTACTGGCCAAAACATGCCGATATGTGGCCGGGTATTATGGATGTCACGAAATACTGTGTCAGTACCACGAAAACTGAATCTGATTGGAGTAACTCGACTTTCCTAAAAGATGTCGATGAGATCAAAAAGCTCAAAGAGTCAGACGGTGGCGAGCTCAAAGTCATCGGCAGTGGCAATCTCGCCCAGACGCTTTTCAAACACGACCTCGTGGATGAGATGCTACTCATGACATTTCCTATCACACTCGGTACGGGCAAGCGCCTCTTCGCTGAGGGTACGATCCCCGCAGCATTTACAATGATGGACCATTTGATCACTAAAAACGGTGTGATCTACGCGCAATACCAACGAGCAGGAGACGTGAAGACAGGTACGGTCGGGGCGTAAGTCTCGCCCGGGAGACGAGATGCGACAAAGTGAGGCTCTGGATATCTTAAAGATGGGACACAATGTCTACCTGACAGGTGCTGCAGGTAGTGGTAAGACCTATGTCCTCAACCAGTACATCTCCTATCTGCGCGAGAACAAAATCGTCGTCGGTGTGACGGCGAGCACCGGCATCGCGGCGACCCACATGAACGGCATGACGATACACTCCTGGGCTGGCTTAGGTATCGCAGACACGATCGATATCGAGCGAATTCTCGCCAAGCCAACGCTCAAAAAACGCATGGCCGAGACCAAAGTCCTACTCATCGATGAGGTATCTATGCTCGATGGTCATACGCTTGATGCGGTAGATACGATCACGCGCGCTTTCAAAGATACATCCAAACCATTCGGCGGATTACAGGTCGTGCTTTGTGGCGACCTATTCCAGTTGCCACCGGTGACGAAATCTGGCGAGCCGTTCTTCGTCTTCGACTCTCAGGCCTGGAAATCAATGAACCTCAAAATCTGCTACCTCGAGGAGCAGCACCGCCAGGATGATAGCAACCTGCTCAACATCCTCAATGCGATACGATCCAATAGCGTGGACGAGGCTCATTTCACTGAACTCAGCGAGCGAATAAAGCCTGCGCCAACTGACGAAGATATCATCAAGCTCTACACACATAATGCGCATGTCGACGACATCAACGAAACAGAATTGCGTAAACTTACTACTGAGTCGAAGACGTACGAGATGACTGCCAAAGGCAGTAAAAACGCTGTCGAGTCGCTCAAAAAGCGTTGCCTGGCACCCGAGACGCTCGTGCTCAAAGTTGGCTGTGAAGTCATGTTTGTCGCCAACAATCCTACCAAGCAGTTCTACAACGGCACACTCGGGAAGGTCGTGGAGTTTGACGACATTGGCAGGCCAGTAGTCCAGACACGGGATCAGCTGCTATCAGTCGACGAGCATACGTGGAAAACCGAGGATGGCGACCGAGTAGTTGCTGAGATCACGCAGTTGCCGCTACGACTAGCATGGGCGATCACGATTCACAAAAGCCAAGGTATGAGCCTCGATGCGGCCGAAGTGGATCTGTCTAAATCATTTGAACCGGGCATGGGTTACGTCGCCTTGTCGCGTGTTCGAAGTATAGAAGGACTGTACATCAAAGGCATCAATAACATGGCTATGGTCGTGAATCAGAAGATTATCGAACTGGATAGAACACTGAAATCCCGTTCCCAACAGGCGGTAAGTGGACTCAACATGCTCGAACAATCTACGATCGATACTCATCACCAAACTGTACGTCGGGCGCTCAGACCGGCAGAAGATGCGCTGCTCGAAGAATACGATGAGGAGTTGTTTGAAGAACTGAGGGAATGGCGCACAAAACTCGCTACTGCTCAGAGTGTGCCGGCCTATGTCATCCTTCCTGACAAAACGTTGAAGCTGATCGCGGCGATAGTACCCAAAGACACACAGCAACTCTCACAGATCAAAGGCATAGGTTCGCAGAAACTAGAAAAGTACGCTGACGATATTTTGAAGCTCACGAAGTTTCCGCAACGGAGGCTAGTCTGATTAATTCCGAAAATCCTTTGTTTCACGTATAATCGATACTCGATGGAAACTGAAAAATCAGAAAAGAAGAAACGATCGTTCAAGCGAATTATTGTCACTCACCGCAAGAAGATTTTGATTGTCTCGGGTGTTATCCTGATGCTTGCGGCCACGTTCTATGCGGGTACACGATACCAGTACAGTCGCGACAAAAAACATCTCACGACAGCACGACCGAATGGTCTCTCTCAGCCTCCGATACCTCGCACGGTTTCAGGAAAAGTAGATAGTGTTTCAGACGGCAAGATTGTCGTGGTTGCCAATGGCAGTAAAGATAAGACCGAGTTCAAGATCAACAAAGATACGCTCATCACCAAATCAGGCAAGAAAGCGAACGCTACAGACATCAAAAAAGACGACTCTGTTCGCATCACGCCCGTCACAAATGACGAAAAGGTTGCGCGCCGGATTAGTGTCGTGACAGCACCAACAACTCCCGCTCCGGCTGTCCCCAAAAAATAATCTGCATGTATATTGCGCGCAACAAGACGAGAAAAGCCTTGCCTGGGTTCATGACATCACTCCCATGATTAAGGGTTTTACCTCGGTAACAGGTTGTGATAGTATAACAGGGGTCACGATGTGGGCTCATAGCTCAGTTGGCTAGAGCACCTGTTTTACACACAGGGGGTCCCAGGTTCGAGTCCTGGTGGGCCCACCATTAGCAAGCAAACCTCCAAATGGTATACTGTTTATGTATATACTTGGGGGTTCTTTTTTATGAAAGCATCCGAAATGAAAAGTGCTATCAAGATGCGTGAAGCAGGAAGCTCGATTAACGAGATATCGCAACATTTAGGTGTGTCCAAGAGTAGTGTCAGTACGTGGGTGAGAAACGTGACTTTATCAGATGAGCAGAGGTCTATGCTAATACATAAAGGATTTAGTAAATCTGCGATTGAAAAACGAAGACAGAGCAGATTAAAAAGTGAAGCAGAAAAGCGAGAGTTAGTTATTTCTGTGGCTGAACGACAAATTCAAGAGCTCACATTAGAAAAACTACTACTTATAGGAACAATGCTCTATTGGGCTGAAGGGGGCAAAACAAAAAGAATGGTGAGGTTTTCCAATGGTGACCCACGGATGATTGAAATTATGATGGTATTTTTTCGGAAGGTTTGTAAAGTGCCAGAGCATAAATTTAGAGGATATATTCACATTCATCCCCACCTAGATTCTAAAGCGGCCGAACAATACTGGTCACGAGTTTCCGATATTCCTCTGAGCCAGTTTTACAAGACGTACAACAAGAAAAATGTAAGTAGTAAGAATAAGAGACATTCCTTGCCTTATGGTGTATTCGATATCTACATACTTGATGCGCACTTGTTCGACACAATTACTGGTTGGGCTCGAGGGATATTCCGAATTTCACAGATATCATTCAAAGAAAACATCCCACTTTCGTGAGATGTTTTCTGGTGGCGCCTCCCAGACTTGAACTGGGGACACAAGGCTCTTCAGGCCTCTGCTCTACCAACTGAGCTAAAGCGCCTCGTCAGAATCGACGGTCGGCTTTCATGAACAACTGACGTCGCTCACTTCCACCCTCTGGTCGCTTCTTCCTCTCAATTTCGCGAATCCTCTCGCGAAATTGTTTAAGAAAAAGTAAGACACTCAGAGTGTCATTACATCTGTAATACTATCATAAAGGTATATTCTTACAAATAACTCTAAATCTGACTTTTTGTTATGCTATATACATGTTGAAACCTAAGAAAGTTGCCCGTGGCATTGTTGCGCGTCGGTTAGAGAAGCGCATCTTGAAGCTCAAGAAAGAGCATGATGTCAAAATAATCGCTGTGGTAGGGAGTATCGGCAAGACGACAACCAAACTTGCTATTGCCAAAGTACTTCATCAGAAATACAAAGTTGCTTATCAAGAAGGCAATTACAATGACCGCGTAAGTGTTCCGCTCGTGCCATTTGGCATCAGTATGCCGACATTGACCAATCCGGTAGCATGGAAACATGTGTTTGATGAAATAGACCGTAAACTCAAAGCTGGATATGACAAACAAGTCGTCGTACTAGAACTCGGTATAGATCATGTCGGACAAATGAAAGAGTTTGCCTATCTCAAACCAGATATTGCAGTCGTGACCGCAATCACACCAGAACATATGGAGTATTTCAAAGATCTCGATACAGTTGCTCGAGAAGAGATGCTGGTCGCGCGCTTCAGTAAAGTCGTCTTGGTCAATGGTGATGAATGTGAGCCGAAATATCGACGAGGGTTGGCGGTGAAGCTCTACGGAACCGAGAGTAATCACGACTACCAGGTCTACGAAAAAGGCAGGCAGGTCAATCTTCATCTCAAGCACGACTCCATCACGTTTACACCCAAGGTCGTAGGTCTACATATACACAAAGCACTGCTCGCCGCCGCTGCAGTAGGGGAGATGTTGGGATTATCGCATGCTGAGATTCTCAAAGGCCTCGAATCGTTCCGCCCATTTCCTGGTCGCATGCAGATACTGAAAGGCGTCAAAGGTTCAACGATCATCGATGATACATACAACGCTTCGCCGTCAGCAGTCATCGCTGGACTTGAAACGATGTATTCGATGCAGTCGCGTCAAAAGATTGCGATCTTGGGCTCCATGAATGAGCTTGGTAGTTATAGTCAGAAAGCACATCGTGAAGTAGGCGAAGCGTGTGATCCTGAGCAGCTGTCATGTGTCGTGACGATAGGTCGTATGGCGCAGGATTGGCTCGCTCCTGCGGCCGAGAAACGTGGCTGCAAAGTGGTCAGTTTCTCTAGCCCGTATGATGCGGGAGGATATGTTCGGGGTATCATGCAAACCGGCGGGCTTGTGTTTGTGAAGGGTTCGCAGAATCAAGTTTTCGCAGAAGAGTCGATCAAGGCGCTACTAGAAAACCCTGCTGATCGAGACAAGCTTGTCCGACAGGCCGTCACATGGATGAAGAAAAAAGCTGAACAATTTGGCGATCCGCCAAAGTAGGAGTCCAACATGCCAGTAGGTGTCCATAATAAGCACACAATCCCAAAAAAGCTGTTGTGGGTAGATCTAGAGATGACAGGTCTAGAGACGGTCGACCGTATCATCGAAGTCGCAGCAATTGTGACTGACTTCGAGTTCAAGGAATTTGACCAATACGAGACAGCAATTCAGCAAGATGCAGCTTTTGTAAAACAACGCTTCGCGGCAAGCTCGTTCTGGTCCAAACTGCCTGTCGAGAGTGAAGCTATCATGGCATCGATGCAACACGGCAAATCTGAGGACGTCGTGCAAGACGAAGTATGTGCCATCATAGACAAACACTTTACTGCCGATGAAGGGGTCTTCCTGGCAGGCAATTCGATACGAGCCGACCGGGATTTTATCGATCGATGGTGGCCGAAAGTTGCCGACAAACTGCACTATCGTATGCTGGACGTCAGTAGCTTCAAGCTGTGGTGGCTAGGGTCTGGGCACGACCCATTCGTCAAACAAGAAAAGCATCGTGCACTCGAAGATATCCGAGAGTCGATCGCTGAGCTCCAACACTATCTCGGTCTTATCAAGAATTAAATACGGGCGAGTTCTGATCGGGGGATAGTTATCCTCCCAAGCTGCTTGTAAGGGCGAGTTTCAGCTGGGGTCGGCACCAACGTGTTGGCGGTGACAAACTCAGCATGTGGATTGATAAAGTGTATGATCGCCCATCGCATCAATTGGTCATTGATCTGCTGGTCTGTCTTGACGACATCATGCCAGCCTAGTGGTAAGTCGTGATTACCAAACCGATAGTACTCAGGTAAACGATTCCATCCTGCTCCCAGGAAGAATTTACCTTGCCCCTCAGCATATTCAACATTCTGCAGATTTGCTTCAAGATTTTTTAGATATACTTCATCGGCGTCTATGTGGAGGCCATTCTGTCCTGGTGCAATTCGTAGACCCGGATGACTCTCGGCCAAGGCAATAGTGGCCATCGAACGATCGAAGTGACCTTTTGCTAATATTCCGTCATCCGAGGGGTAATAAGCGATAAAACGAACCGTATCGCGTATCTCTCCTGTTTCGGGCAGACAAATACCAACGAGTCCGGCTTGGTACGAATCGATGACCTCAAGCGCTGCACGCTTCGAGCGGTGGCTTTCCCAGAAGATATCTTCAGCAATATCCAGAAAGTCTTTCATGTCCTTCGGCAATGCTCCAGTCAATCGTGCTTCGACGACTTGACGAGTTTGACTCCCAAAATGAAAGATATCTTTGTTGTCTAGGACCACACCTCGATGCGATTCTGTGTTTGGTTGTCTTCGAAACTGTCCGAAATCATAGTTCACATTGCCGCCCGCGTAGAAACGTGTTGCGTCATGATACTTCTCGTCGATTTCGAGGAACGCGAGATATCGCTCCATCGCTTGTTCAAAATCGCTATATCCTATATCGACGCCGACAGGCATGTAGCCCTTTTCAACTAATGATTCACGGTCAAGTAGCATTTCGCTCATAGCACCCTCCAAATTAGGTTTATGAGCGTTCCGGAACGCTACATGTAGAGTAAATGACAAGCACTTCCTACACTAGACAGTACGTTTTGTCTCAAATAGACTTGAGTCAATGAGATTTGACTTGGACATCAGTCACACTATTCAGAAAGAGATATTTCGGAAACTCATCTATTCTCCAGCACTTCGTTTCTCTGAACTGAAGCCAAAACGTGTCGAATCCAATCTCTTCATGTATCACCTCAAACAACTGATCAAAAACGGCTACGTCGTCAAGGAAGGTGACAAATACTCACTCTCGCCATCTGGCATGGCGCACGCCGATATGTTGAGTCTCAAAGATTTACGCCATCGTATACAGGCCAAGATCATCACCATCCTTGCAGTAGAACGAGAGGATGGTCAATGGTTGATGCTCGAGAGGCTTCATCAACCACTCATACATGCTGTCGGGTTTCCCTCAGGAAAAATGCACTACGGTGAAGCTCTAGACGATTCAGCAGTACGAGAATTGTCTGAGAAATGTGACATCGAAGGAGTACGACTCGAATTACGTGGCAATGTTCTGATGAGATTTTTCATCAAAGATATGATCATGAGTCATGTGCTCGGATATGTGTACTATGGCAAGGCGAACAAAGGTGTGACGAATGAAAAGGCGATGACGGGTAGTCGAAGCTTCTGGGCGAATCCAGAAACGTTACATCAAGACGAGTTTATTTCTGGGTATTGGGAAATCCGTGAATTGCTCAAAAAAGGTGATTATTTCTTCAAAGAGTTTGATTTTCATGACAATACGGATTTTTTGAAAGCCAAGTTATAACATCCAATTGCTTGAAAAACAAATGCAAGCACGTATAATTCTCCGCGTGACCGATATTTATACCACAAAATCGCCCGATGAACTGGATATCGAACCAAGTAGTGTTGAACGGAAGCCCGCCGCTGCTGCCTTCTCCGGTTGTATAGCTACTGAACGTAGCATTGTTCGAGATGAAGAGTCGCGTGATAGATTCATACGTCTTGTTTCTGAGCGATTTGAGCACCCTCGAAATAGTGCGGTTGTGCGAGTGTTACTTGAAACCGCTCAGCCACTTACTCGTAGTGAAATTACGTCCCACCCTGAATTAGCTTCATACTTCGAGCTAGATCGACCGAGAACCAATCGGGAAAGGTTTGAGAAAACGACGGAAGCAATACAAAAAGATGAGATTACTAGTCGGCTGTGGGACGTAATTACTCCTCCTGTCCCGCAAGCAAAGAAATTTGCACTCAAAGTCCCGCAAGATACTGCCCAAGTAGAATTGCTGCTCGCAGACATGCATGACAGGTCTAAAGTTGCTGCGGGAATAGAGCAGGCAGAACAGAAGATTAGCGAGCTATTGTCCCGTGACACCGGCGAAAGGCGGGAGGCGTCGTCGCTTGGCGAACGAGAGAGGCTTGTAGAACTGCTAATTGGACGTCATGTACATCCCAGAGAACAAGCAATGCTACTGTTATTAATTCGAAGTGGCGTGCCGCTAAGTAGAGGTGATTTTTTCGAGCATCCTATAATCGGACCCAAGTTCTTCGATGCAAACAGGCTATCTGGAAATAATGCTCGTTATCAAAAATCGCTCAAACAGATACTCAAAGACCCAATCGTTGCCGCTATGTATACGCGTATAGGTCCGGTTGATAAGTCTCGACATCAGGTGACTGTCCCTGTCGATAAAGATGAAGTACGAGAGGCGACACGAGCAATATATCGATCTGGATATTTCAACCAATATTATGATGAATCAAGCCTCGATCCGGAGTACATCCAGCAAGCCCTAACTCATATATCCCATCCTTTTGATAGAGTTGTAGCCGAAGTGTTTATGAGTAGCTCTGGGAGACCACTTATAACTAGCGAACTCCCTGATCATTCCACACTACGTGATTACTTACATGGGGACAGAGATAGAGACACAAAGCTAGTTCACAATGCCATAGATAGGCTCAAACACGCTCCTTTAATTGGTAAATATTTTCAAAGTATAGGTACCGGCCCGAGAGCTGTCAGATGGTTTGATGTAGGTGCTGCATTACGCGACGCGGGTAATACAGAGGATATATGGGATAGAGTGTCGTTAGAAACAAGATCTAGAAAACATGAAATTACTCACTATCACAAAAGTGTTATCTCAAGCAGAACTGAACAAAAAGACGCATGGTTCAACGAAATATCTGCCGCTAGGCGCATTGAGGCTCAGTATGGAGAGAGATACAGGCAGTTTTATGCTCCGAAGACAATGACTGTTCCTGTCAGCTATCGACCATCACTTGCTGCAAGAAGGTCGCTTGGGGAAGTACACAAATCTGAAGTAGCGGAACTCAAAAAGAGAAGCGATTCTTATGATGATCAGTACAGCAGCTACTATGAAAGAAGTCTGCGTCGAGATTCTGATAAAACACCCAAAAACCATGAGATACCAGATGAGTCGAATATTGTAAAAGCCCGGTTGGTTGATAAGGTTGATCTTTCTCCGGTGACAAAAGGTATCCCGCAAATCAGTAATGAAATTACAAAAGCTCGATCTGAGAAAATAGACGGGTTAAAGATTCAAAACAAAGAAGTAGTAACTCTCGTTAATGACTGGGAGATTCGTATAGGAAATAAGACGATTCAGTTTAAATCAGATGATCTGATTGATAGGGTCGCACGAAATTTGTTCTCTCTGATTTTGTATAGCTCGCTCGTATACGAAAAAAAGATCTCCATCTTACATATAGTGACACGTCAGAAGGAAATGGGGTATGGCGCAAAAATGCTGGAGGCAGCCTGGGATCGGTTAAAAGCAAAGACAGGTACGGTCATTGGCCAAGCGTCTCCTATCAATCAAAATGCATGGTTTATAGCAGACCATGTTGTTATCGAAGACGGCCGGCCAGTATCGTCGTAGTCATATTATTTTCTGTGTTGTTTTTGTGCTTGGCTTAGCACATAATGCGCACATGACGAGTGTGGTGCAAGAAGTACTGACCAGACCTCAAGAAGTCTGCGATAAACAGCTGGCTCTTGCATCCCCTGAAATTTGGATAAGTCCACTTGATAATACTGTCGCACAAGCCAGGCTAGATGAGATTACCAGCCGCGGCGAACATCCAGTCATCTTGTGTCTAGAAGACGAGCGAACAGTTGTATATGGGGAGCGCTGCATAGTTCTTAAACCAGGAATAGAAGTACTGACCTTCTCGGCACGATTTGGCATGCAAAATGTCGAAGCAATATCCTATGATGAACTTGCTAGTGTCGTCTCTCGTTTAAACCCTCAGAAACCAGTGAAGAAAGACAAGATCGCCGAGACTCTAGATGCAATTATCACAAAACTTGCCAAGATAAAGGTCCCAGAAGAATTATTAGGGATGTCGGGAGGGCTTAGTCATGTCGACACAAGAGTGGTGTGTGTAGATGAGAGATTTGAAAGGCGACAGCGAAATGAGGATCTCAATATCACGTATCGCTCAATAGAAGCTCTCGCACACGACTATAAAGAGGAGCACATCGCAACCATCGGTCTCGACAACGAGTACGTGCTCGGATATCTTGCTGCGGCTCAAACCTGCCTCAGTCAGATGGCTCATGATGTAGAGGATGAACCAGCTGACCAGGCCTCATCGGGTGAGGTTACTACGTCAGAGATAGTACTGCTAGGTGTTTCTAGGTATATTGGAGATCGTTCTAATCAAACGCCATCGCTTGCTGATCTGAAGCCTTATATTGCTGAAGTTGAAGAATTATTGAAACGGCGAGAGCCTCATTTGGGTGGCATTGGTCGGTCCAGGATTACGGTTTTGAGAGCGAAGCTAGATGCGATTCGTTGAGCGCCTAATTTGTTACTGATGAAAGTTTTTTTCTCCTCTGTTATACTGGGGTGAAATTAACGAGCTTACATGCAACGATATAATCCAAAAGACATCGAGCCGAAGTGGCAGAAAATTTGGGACGAGACGGGCGTCTATACTGCTGACCTCCAGAGCAGCAAACCAAAATACATCGCCATGAGTATGTTTAACTACCCAAGTGGTGCCGGTATCCATATCGGGCATGCCATGAACTACACGATCAGTGACGTAAAGGCTCGCTTCTATCGACAGCTCGGTCATGAAAGCTACCACCCAGTCGGCTGGGATGCGTTTGGTTTGCCAGCTGAGAACTATGCGATCAAATCCGGCGTGTCGCCTCAGGAAAGCATGGCGACGATCATCCCTGGCTATCACAAGCAATACAAAGCCATGGGCTGGAGCAATGATTGGTCCAAAGAAATCTCGACTCATTTGCCTGAGTATTACAAATGGACACAGTGGATATTCTCTCAGATGTATCGCAATGGTCTGGCTTATCAGGATAGCCGTATGCAATGGTGGTGCACAAAGTGTCAGACGGTACTCGCCAACGAGCAGATTATCAACGGTAAATGTTGGCGCCATGAAGGACCTGATGATCCGATCGTCGAAAAAAAAGAAGTCAGACAGTGGTTTTTCAAAATCACCGAGTATGCCGATGAACTACTGGATGCTACCGATAGTCTGGATTGGACCGAAAGTGTCAAACTTGCCCAGAAAAACTGGATCGGACGAAGCCTTGGTGCTGAAATCGATTTCGCAGTTAAGGGTGATGGAATAATCAAAGTTTTCACAACTCGAGCCGATACTATCTTTGGCGCAACCTTCCTGGTACTAGCTCCAGAACATCCGATGGTTAAAGAATTGACGACGACTGAACAGAAAGAAGCCGTGGAGACATATGTTCGAGAGTCACTGATGAAAACCGATGTCGACCGAATGAATCTGGATCGGGAAAAGACTGGCGTCTTCACTGGTACGTATGCGATCAACCCAGCCAATGATGAAGAAATCCCTGTCTGGATCGCAGATTATGTCTTGCCGGGTTACGGTACTGGCGCAATCATGGCTGTACCTGCTCACGATGCTCGTGATATCGAATTTGCTCGAAAATTTAATCTGCAGATAAAGGAAGTCGTCGCACCGGACTTCGGGATGCCGCTACCCAACCCTGTCGACGTGACCGGTCCTGTGGTCATAGGGTATGATCCCAAGACAAAAAGATTTATGAGTTTGATGAATACTCGCAACAACATGCGTTGGCTCGTGGCGGGTGGCCTAGAGGACGGAGAGTCGTATGAAGATGCGGCACTACGCGAGTTAGCCGAAGAAGCTGGCTTCAGGAAGGTTCAAAGACTTATTAAGTTAGGCGGTCCCAACTACTCTTATTTCTATAATCCAAACAAAGATAGTAATAGGCGATCATTTAGTTATATGTTCCTAGCGATTATTGACGAGAATGATGCCGAGGAGCAAGATCAAGAATCCCATGAGCAATATGAAGTCGTGTGGTCAGATCTTGACACAGTCCAAGCAGATTTTGAACGAGAAAGTAGCGGCCGCGAACACTGGATAGATGGTCTGGGACGCGTGCGCGAAGCTGTCAAAGCTTTTGAACTAGGCAACGAATATCTGGGACCGATCATTCTCGACGACGGTGTCTTGTTCGATTCAGGCTCTTATACAGGAATGGCATCTTTTGAAGCGCGTGAAAAAATCACTTCAGATTTGGCTGCCAAAGGTATCGCGACAGAAAAGACCAACTACAAGATGCGTGACTGGAGTGTCAGTCGTCAACGCTACTGGGGTGCACCAATTCCGATCATCAACTGCCCAAAGTGCGGGCCACATCTGGTTCCTGATGAAGACTTACCGGTCGTACTGCCTGAGCTCAAGGATTTTCAACCAAGCGGCGATGGTCGCAGTGCTCTCGCGCGTGCAACCGACTGGCTCAAAGTCGAATGTCCGAAATGTGGAGGCGAAGGAGAACGCGAGACCGATACTCTGGATACGTATATCTGTAGTAGCTGGTACATGTTCCGCTATTTTGACCCACACAATGAAGAGAAGATTTTTGATAGTGCAATCGTCAACAAATGGGCACCGATCGATTTTTATAATGGCGGTGACCATGCGACCGCACACTTGCTCTATGCGCGATTCGTCAGCCGCTTTTTCCATAAGGTAGGCCTCATCGATATCGAAGAGCCTTTCAAGCACATGTTGTTTAATGGCAAAGTCACGGCAAGTGATGGGAGTGCTTTCTCCAAATCCAAGGGCAACGGTATCGACCCGCTCGAAATCATCTCGCAGGGTTATGGTGCGGATGCGCTCCGTACTTATCTCATGTTTGCGGCCCCACTCGAAATCGGTGCTCGCTGGGATCCACAGGGCGTCCCTGGTACCTACAGATTCTTGAATCGTCTCTGGAATCTAGTCCAAGAATACAACGAAGCGCCTGAGGGTGATGTCGATCAGAAGCTTCAATCAGACATACTTCGTACGACACATCTCATGATCAAGAAGATGACTGAAGATATCGAGGAAGATCGCTACAACACCGCCATCTCGGCCGCCATGGGCGCTCTCAATGATTTATACAAGTACAAAGTCGCTGAACTCAAGCGTGGCAACGTCTGGCAAGAAGCACTTGAAGCTATCGTGTCATGTGTCGCACCGTTCGCACCACATATCGCTGATGAACTGTGGCAACAACTTGGTCATAGTGAATCGGTCCACAAAGACTCATGGCCACAGTGGAATGAACAGTACATCGCGACCGCTATAGTCACGGTGGCAGTTCAGGTAAACGGTAAACTGCGTGGAACAGTCGAAATCTCTGCAGGAAGCGACCAATCTGTCGCGGAAAATGCTGCCAGAGAACTTGAAAACGTCAAAAAAGCTCTTGGAGACCAAGAGCTGAAGAAAATTATCTATATTCAGGATAAATTACTGAATCTAGTTGTTTAATCGATAAGATGTGTCGGATTGCATGGCGACCACGTCATCCCGTACTTGGCTGTCTACACTAGTACGGAAGATCTCATCGACTCGGCGGCGTGCCGCTTCAACAGGACTCAGTTGCAAATTGGTATCGTCCGTCTCGTAATCAAACGGTTTTGCTTCGGGTGTGGCTGCTTGAGGAGTATATGCGACAGGATAGGTGATGCGTTCAACTGGTGCTGGCTGCTGTATATGAGCAAGAGCGGCTCTTGTCGACTGGTGTGCTTCGAGTAGTTCCTTGTCTATACGCTCATGTAGTACGCCGGAAACGAATCTACCGATTAGCGGCATTCGAGACACTCGATTCGCACGAGAGCGTCGTTCAAGCAACTTGCTTGACATATCTAATCGTGCTGCGGCATAGGGGTTATTGTCATCGAAAACAGTATATGACATGGCTATATTATAACATCATTAGTACTCAAAAGTCAATCGATAACTCTTGTGTAAAGATATCGGAACAGGTATAATTACTCTCAAGTCTATCCGTTAAATAGGAGTTTATAAGACACATGGGCAAGCCCAAGAAGCAAACAACCCCGCGTCGAACCGGCACTCGTCGGAGCCATCTTGTTGTCAAACTGGCTCGATCAGTCAACGCTCGTTCACCGGTAAAAGCCTACACTACGCGCCGCGAGAGTGGTGCTCGTAAATCTGCATAAATAGCAGGCAATACGATGGTGGGTCTAAAAGAACATTAATACAGTCAGGGAAGCAATGGCATCGAATCGACATCTGGGAAGAATCGTTGCGTTACAAACGCTTTATGAGTGGGATTTCCGGCAGGAATGCCACGATCCGAGCGTCAAGATCGACGAAATTTTAGCGCGCAATATCGAGCGTTACAAAGATACGATCGATGACATTGATTTCATCAAGCGAATTGTCAAAGGTACGCTTGATCTGATTGAAGAGCTCGATGGGATTATCAAGCCGATTGCTCCTGAATGGCCTATAGAACAAATTGCCCGGATAGATCGCAATATCTTGCGCATGTCTCTCTACGAGTTGACCAAAACGCAAGATGCACCGCCAAAAGTCGTTATCAATGAGGCCGTCGAATTGGCCAAGGCTTTCGGTGGCGAAAACTCTTCTAAATTTATCAATGGCGTCCTCGGGACTGCCTATCGTCAGCACGTCGGCGAAGAGCCGGCAGCCAAAAAAGACGAAACTAATGAAGTGAAAACTTCGACCAAGAAAGTTACTGCAAAACGTGCAACGTCCAAACCCAATTAAAGGGTTTCGGAGCTACTTCAATCGGCGAGGACCTCGTCCTCAAGAACCTGCTATTAGTGAAGTAGTTCGCGAACCTACCGCCGGTGGTGTTATATATCGCCGTCGTCCTGATGGAGAAGTCGAAATTCTCTTGATTCAAGACGCCAAAGATCGATGGACTATCCCCAAAGGCCATATCGAAGAAGGCGAATCCAGTAAGCAAACTGCTGAACGCGAGGTCCGAGAAGAAACTGGCTTGCAAGAGATGCGAGTACAAAGTTACTTGGGGAAAATCCACTTCCGCTATCGCCGCCAACAGACTCTCGTGCTCATGACGACGCATATTCATTTGATCGAAGCACGAGGTGATACCAATAACCTGAAGAAAGAAGATTGGATGAATGGCATCAGATGGATGCCAGCAAGTGAAGCATTTGATAAAATTGCCTATGAAGATATTGGTAAACTAATACTATTGGCACTCAAACAAATACGCGAACGCGGTAACTATCAACATAAGACAGGAAATAGTCCAAAACATGGATCTCGATAAATACATAACATTTGCGAACGATATCTTAGGTGTCAAATTCGACAATATTGATATATTGGTCACAGCTTTTACACACCGTTCATATCTAAACGAGCACAAAAAGACTGTCAGTGAACACAATGAACGCTTAGAGTTTCTCGGTGACGCCGTGCTAGAGCTCGTCGTGACCGAGTACCTCTACAATAACTTTAGCGAACCAGAAGGCATATTGACCAACTGGCGGAGTGCGTTGGTACGCACCGAATCGATTAGCGCCGCAGCCACGAAGCTGGGCTACATGGATCTCATGCGACTATCGAGAGGTGAAAAGCGCGGGAGTGATCGCGCCAAACAGCAGATCATGGCCAATGCCTTCGAAGCGGTTATCGGTGCCGTCTATCTCGACAAAGGTTACGAGCCTGCCAAGAAACTGATTACAGATCACATCTTAAGTACGCTTGAGGGGATCTTAAAAACGGGCTCATGGATGGATCCCAAATCACGGCTCCAAGAGCTCGCCCAAAGCCTCGAATCTCAAACCCCAGTCTACAAGGTTATGTCCGAAGAAGGTCCCGATCATGACAAGACCTTCGTCATTGGTGTCTACATAGGCGATAAACTCTACGGCAAAGGCAGTGGTCCGTCGAAGCAAGCTGGTCAACAGTCAGCTGCCGAATCTGCCCTCAAAAAGTACCAATAAACGTTTCCAAGGTTCGACCCTGGAAACAAATTAGATCTGATAACTGCACAAAACACTATTTCCAAGGACGGTCCTTGGAAACAAAAAAATCGCCTTTTTGGCGATTGCTTCTTCAATCTAGGTTGTGAGAACAAGAGAACGGTTATATGTAGGGCGCCGAGAGGGCGAGAGAGTACAGTCCGCATTGCGGTACCATCTCTCTCGCCCATCCGGGTCGCTTGTTGATCAGCCCTTGCCGCCGCAGGTGAGCCCCTTCTCGAGGAGATCGAGTGTGCGGTTGGTGAAGGACGATGCTTCACGCGTCGGGATCTTCGAGGTGATCTCAAGCTGGTAGACGGCGGCGCCGCGTCCCGGGAGAAGCCCGAAGATCACGTGCTGGACACCGTGGTACCGGCCGATGATGCTGAGGGTCTTGGCCTTCGAACGCGCCGATCGGAATCGACAGGGAGTCTGCAGCGTGACACTGGTGATGGTGTTCACATCCTGCGTGTCGATGTTGATGACGCCGATGCCGAGCCGTCCGAGCTGAGCCTGATCCAGGTTGGCACTGAGGTCGATGAACGCTTGATTGCGCTCGATGACCTCTTCCCAGGGGGCCTTGACCGTCGGGGTCTGCTTGGTGGTCGTCGGCGTCATCTTGATCGGCATCGCGCCGGCGGTTCCCGTGTATGACAGGTTCCAGAACAGAGCGACGAGCCCAATGGTGCCGGCGATGATGGCCCGCTTGAGCCACTTATGGCACTTGAGGAACTTCTTCATCGTGTCGCCTCCGTGGTGACAGTTGGGTGTGTTGTCGGGTTGCCCTTAGCGAAGTCGTAGATGTCGATGATCACCACGATGATGAACAGGGTGATAGCGATCACCGGCCAGACGGTTGTCGACTTGATCTTTGGATTGGAGCCAGTGTTGCTCACTATGGTCCTTCCGGGTCGGGTGGGTGGTTTTTACTTCAGTACTGCAACTTTGAATTTGATATTCAAATGCACAGATGCAGTACCAAAGTCTGTATAACCGTTCTCTTGTTAAGGTCCACCCCAGTAGTAACTACTGAAGTATCGACACTATATTAGCATAAACACAATAAAAAGTCAATATATGGAACAGGGGTGAGGTAGAAAGCTTTTGCTTGCTAAAATAGGAGAAAAGTGATATATTTTGCCCGTTATCTTTCCTCATGAGGAAAGGTTGCTTTTTAATAGAGTAGAGTGTGCCAGTCACAGATATGAATAGCTCTGGTTTGAGGTATCTACATCTGTGATTGGCAATCCGCCGATCCGAACAGAAGGAATCCTTCGTGACACAAATAGAGCTGAAGAAATCGGAAGCTTGTCTCGTCAATGTCAGCATCAACTTCCGGGTTGGGCTCGTCGAACGCAAGATCTCCCCGCTCCACACCTGGGATGTCCCGCGCGGCAACTGCACGGTCAGGGTCACCTATGGTTACCACGAGGGCGTGGAAGACAGAATCATCACCGTGTCGGGCGCCATCACCGTCGTCGACAACCTCAAAGGCCAGGAGTTCGAGTTCGCCATGCGGTACGCCGGTGAGCTTCTCGGGGTTACGCCTGTGGAATTCATGAGGATGATCTGGACTGCAGGCATCGACCGTCCTTGGAGGATGGAGATCGATGCGGGTGT
>CAZWNK010000012.1:0-19582 GCA_964635445.1 uncultured Candidatus Saccharibacteria bacterium
CAACAAGTTGACAGGTGAAGGTTTCTTTGCGAATTGCCACAGACAATTCTCACCTATCAGTTCAAGTCCTCAAACCATATACCAACAAAAATACCCCATATTTGTGAGGTGTTTTTGTTGGTGCGGATGAGAGGACTTGAACCTCCACAGGATAAATCCCACTAGCTCCTGAAGCTAGCGCGTCTACCATTCCGCCACATCCGCATCTGTAACATTCTATCACGACTGTCGATTGGGCAAACTTCCCTAAACCGAACTCAGCTCAGTCCATGGAGTTTGCTACTGGTCTATCATCTTTTGCTTCACCATCCACTCATTCACGTTGGAGAAGCGGTCGGCAGCTTCGACATAATGTCCAGTTCGTAGTCCAAAGCTATTCGGTGCCTGCACATAGATAAATAGTGGCTGGTAAAGACCGATTGCGGGAGTGTCGTCTCGCCATGCCTCAAGCAATGGCTTGTATTTTACTGCTCGAATAGCTGGAACTGCACGAGTACGACCAGCCTCTAGTGCCGCATCCGCTTTCGGTGATTTGTACTCGGAAAGATTGAACCGGTTGACGCTTGCTTCTTTGCTGTGCCAATACGGATAGACATCCGGATCGGGACCTATAGATATGCCGTACAACAGAGCCTGGTAAGCATGTGGGGCAATGATGGTCTGCTGTATCGTATCTGAAGGCTCGCTTCGTACCGTTACTTTGACACCCAGCTGTGCCCATTGGCTTTTTAGATCATCGGCAATTGCGGGATAGTCATTGTCATTCTGAGTCGTGAGATTGACATCAAGAAGTCGTCCATCTTTGGCACGGATACCATCGGCATTGCGCTTCCAACCTGCATCATCGAGAAGTTGGTTGGCGTGTGCAGGATTATATCGTGACTGCGTGATGTTTTTGTCGTAGCCGACTTGACCTTTGAGGATTGGTGAATCAACAGATATCACGGGCTCACCAAACTTGGCGGTCATCGTGGCAGGATTAGTTCCCTGTTCGAGCGCTTGTCGTACTTTTACATCACCAAACAACGGGTCAGACGTCTTGAGAAATACATATAGACCAGTGAAGAGCGGTACAGTGGAAACCTTTTCCCTTTCAGAAATCTTCTTGTTTCCCTGTATGCTTTGTAATTGCTCGGCAGACGTCACGACCATACCAGTCAAACGACCAGCTCGATAGTCGGCGACAATCGCGTCAAAATCATTGTATGTATCAACGACGAATTGATCGAGTTTGGGCGAGCCGTTGTAGTACCTCTTGTTGGCATTCAAAATGATACGGCGATTGGTGACTTCACTCGGATCACGCAAACCTATGCTCTCAACATGAAACGGTCCTGTACCTATCGCCTTGGTCGTGTTGAATGGCAAGCTACGCAAACGTTCTGGTGACTGTTCGGCGAGAATATGCTTGGGGATAATGCCCACAGTCAGTGACTGCGGAAACGTCGTCAGTGCCGAGCTGAGCTCGAACTTGACGGTACGAGCATCGACAACACTCGCCGTAACCCCTTGCCAACTGAGATTGAGTGGCGAACGCGTGTCGGGATGTTGAATCATCTTGATGGTATAGACGACGTCATCAGCAGTAAGCGACGACCCGTCGTGCCACACGATACCCGGCTTGAGGACAGCGGTATATGTCGTACCCTTGTCGTCGGCAGTTACGGACTGTGCGAGATCGTTGACGAGGCGACCTTCATTGTCAAAACCAAGTAGCCCACTAAAGACCAAACGACTCACAGCTCTATCGGGCTCATCAGAGGCAAATATCGGATTGATATTGGTGACATCACCGAGCATACCCTCGCGATATACTCCGCCCGGCACATAGCTGATCTTACGGTAGTACGAATCCAGCCATCCGGACTGCAAAAAAAGTCCGACTGAAGATATGACTATGAGGAGCCACCACGCCAATACATGTCGCTTCACTTCATTGAGATTGCGCCATCGGCGAATCAAGTGTCGGTTGATGGTATAACTAGCTTGTTCACCAACATCACTAATCGTCTTCTGGTGGATCCGAAGCTTTCGTTTGACGCGGAGTTTGGTATGTCGTCTAAACATGTTATGGGCCCACCCCTTGTGTGCTCTATTTAGCAGTAATGATGCCGAATACTATCGACAGTACGAAGATGACGCCGATGATGATCGTCAGCTGGAACAGAACTTTGTCTGATCCTCGTCGTATGGTATGGATTTCGCCAGCACTTCCAAAACCAGCTCCCAGGTCTGCACCGCGAGTCTGCAACAAGATGAGTATAGCCATCAGTATCGAACTAACGACGGTGATAATTTTATAAACGTCTTTCATGATAGTAATTTCCGTGTCCCAGGCACGTCTTCTAAGATCGTGGTCACCAGATAGTTTACCAACCCGATGATAAGACCAGCAAGCATAGCCGGTATAAAACCATGTACTTGGAAGTCATGGAGCAGACGACTAACTATCAAAACCATCAATCCATTGATAACGATCATAAATAATCCAAGCGTGATGAGAACGGCTGGAAGGGACAAGAAAACAACGATAGGTCGTATCACGGCGTTAATAAGGGTAAGTACGAGACTCGCAAGTAAGATCACTCCAATTTTGTTTTGATATTCTACCTCAGGAAGTAACCGTGCTGCTACCCATAGTCCGAGACTATTGATCGCCCAACGAACGATAAATGATCGTAGAGTTTTTGGCATAAGAATTACCAACTATTGTAACGTACTCAAGTCTAATCAGCTATTGTTTGGTTTGTGTCTTTTTCTCAGCTCTCAGGTATTGGCGCAAGAGCGCAGCTTTTTTTACACCCAACAACTTCTCCAGCTCCATATCACGGGCCTGCATGACACCTCGCATACTGCCAAAAGTCCTGAGGAGTTTTTTGCGTGTTTCGGGCCCGATGGTCGGGATATCATCGAGTAAACTCGTCGTTTGTCGATTACGCTTCAAGGTAGTGTGATAACTGACCGCAAAACGATGTGACTCATCCCGTATACGCTGTAGTAGCTTCACGATGTGGGACGAGTCCGGGAGGTTGATCGTGATGAAGTCATCAGACTCTATATACGTCCCTTTAAGTGATCTGAGTTTTGCGAGATTCACCGCTACATTGCTTCCTCTGGCGTTTTCTTCAGGATTCTGGCTTCTAGATTCCGACTTCCGAACAATGATCTGCTCGAATTGTTTCGCAAGTCCGATAGCTGGAATCCTAGAACCATAGTCTTGCAGGGCTTTTACGGCTGCGCCGAGCTGACCTTTGCCGCCATCGATCAAAAGAAGATTCGGTAATCCCCATGCTTTGACATTCTTCTCGCTAAACCGCCTAGTGATGACCTCGTTCATATGTGCAAAATCATCGTTGCCCGGGATCCGCATTTTAAACTTTCGATACGACCCTTTATCCGACACGCCATTGGTAAACACCACCATGCTAGCTACCGTATCTGTGCCTTGCATATGTGAGATGTCGTACCCTTCGATGCGTTTCGGCAATTTTTCCAGACCTAGGAGGTCCGATAGATCATTGAGAGCATGATCTTTGGATAAGTCCTGGAACTCTTTGTCGCTAAAAATTATTTGTCGATTCAATTCTTTGAGTGCACGAAGTTGATCTCGAGCTTCAGCAGCTTGCTCATACTTCCCCGCTTTGGCGTATTGATTCATTTCTTTTTCGAGCTGCGAGATAAGGCGACTGCGCTCACCTTTGAGATACATGATGAGTTTACGTAATGTCTTTTTGTATTCTGTACTATCGAGTTGACCTGTCTCTGGCCCAGGACACAGCCCCAAGTGGTACTGCAGGCAGCCACGACTCGGCAACATCGTGTGAATGGAGTAGGGGAAAATCTTGCGCAGATATTTGAGTGCACGCTTGATACTGAAAGCACTGAGGTATGGACCAAAATACTGTGCGCCATCATCCAGCGGTCGCCGAGTCATCGTCACACTCGGATAATCAGACTGCATATCGATGCGTACGTAAGAGTTGGACTTGTCATCACGAAGCAAGATGTTGTACCGTGGCATGTACCGGCGAACCATCTCAGCTTCTAAAAATAGCGCCTCGATCTCACTTTCGACTTCCATCCAATCAGTGTCGACTATTTCAGCGACAAGTGCCTCTGTCTTGGGGTCGCGAGCACGTGAAGCCTGGAAATACTGCCGGATACGATTCCGCAAGATTGCAGCTTTGCCGACGTATATGATTTCGCCAGTTTTGTCTTTGTGAAAATAGACGCCTGGGGTTTTGGGTAAATCAGCGAGCTTCTTTTTCAGCTTTTCACTGATCTGCGGCTTCACGCGCTTCTCCTCTGCTGGCCTGAAGGCACTCTGTCGAGCAATAATATGCGAGTTTTTTATCATGCTGGCATGCGTCACATACGAGCACCTGTCTATTGCAAGCGATGTTGCCGCAGTTTATATAATTGCTCGTCGGCGACTCGCAATGCACGCACATCCCAATATCTTTGGCATTCTCGCCAAATGGTATAGAGATACGATTGTCGAATACATAACATTTCCCCTCCCAGAAACCATCGTCTCCAAACTCTTGGCCGTATTTCACGATGCCACCTTCAAGATGGTATACCTCCTCGAACCCTTTATGTTTCATGTAGGATGACAGGTATTCGCACCGAACATCACCTGTGCAGTATGTAAGAACGGGCTGATCTTTAGGAAGTTTGTCGAGTTCTTTTTTGACGTCGCGGAAGTTCTTGATTTTTGGCGTGATCGCACCTTTAAACTTGCCGATCGCTGACTCGTAATCATTGCGTGCATCGAAAACGACAGCGTCTGGATGTTTTTCGAGATACTCATGCCACGCTTTTGGTCGTAGTGGTATGCCTTTGTCAAAAACATCAAATTCTTCTTCAGGCGCAAGCGTCACAAGTTCTTTGCGAACTTTGACACTAAGTCGCGGAAAATCTTCTCCCGTGCCATCACTCCACTTGTACTCGATACCTTTGAAAAGTGGGTGGAGGTTCATCTCCTTGATATAGGCTTTGATGTTTTTGAGTTCACCACCCAGGGTGCCATTAATACCATGAGTCGAGATGATGATCCGACCTTTGAGACTGTACCGTTCGCAGAGCGTACGCTGCCAAAACTTGGCGGTTTCGGGATCTGGAACCGGCACAAATTTGTAATAGAGAATTATCTTCTGCATCAAATAAATAGTATAACAACTTTTATGTTGCAATCACATCTGTTAGGTAGTATAGTCATAATCCTAAAGCTAATTAACCGAAACAAAAAATCGCATCTAAGTATTACACATTTTATTATCGATAGCTTGGGAGAGGCTTATCGTGAATGCGACTACATATACATTTCGTCAATACGCGCGAGTAGCCTGGCGTCAAAAACTATACAGCTTACCACCTTTGTTTTTATCACCCGCTGCCGATATTACGCGTAATTACGTATCACCTCTGATTATTGCGCAGGTTTTCAACAAATTTACTAAACAACCACTTCCAAATATTAGTGAATTTGTGCCATTGATTGTTGCTTTCACGCTTATACCCCTCATCGGCGAAGCATTAATGCGAATACTATACTGGTTTCTAAATCACAATGATTCGAACGGCATCTTCGATTTAGCAAATAGCACGTTCGAACATCTGATCAAACGTGGCTATAGCTTTCATGCCAATAACTTTGCAGGTTCACTTGTTGCAAAGACCAATCGATTCGTAAATGCATATGAACCTTTGTATGACACATTGGTAATCGATCTTATTGGTACTCTGAGCGGATTAGCGTTTGCTACAGTTATACTTTGGAGAATTTCTTGGCCAGTTGCCGCAACTTTTTTGTCTGTACTTGCTATTTATCTGATTACTATCTATCCGCTTACTCGTCACAGATTGAAGTTAAACCGCGCCCGAGCCGAAGCCGAGAGCGTTCAAACGGGACGCCTTGCCGACGCACTCGCAAACACATTAACAATCAAGTCATTTGCGGCTGAAAAATATGAAAAACGTGAATTTTCAAAAGTAAATAAAAAGCATGCTGAAGCTCGTCTAAAATCCTGGAACTACAGCAATTTCCCCATGGACTTCTTCACAGGTACTAGTATTAACTTGATGAACTCAGTAGCACTGCTCGGAGCAGTAGTTGCAACATATCGGTACGACATTGCGCCAGGTAGCGTATATGTAGTTCTGGCCTATATCACCAGACTTACGGGCAAGTTTTATGACTTTTCGCGAATAATACGTAATGTTGAAAAAAATTTGAGCGACGCTACTGAAATGGCAATGATACTTATGCAAGACAATGAAGTCGTGGATATTGATAAACCAGAAAAGGCAAACATTACGGGTGGCAAAATAACATTCAATAACGTGTCTTTTCGTTATCACGATTCGCGCGATAGTTTGTTATTTGATAACTTGTCCTTCGATGTTAATGCCGGGCAAAAGATCGGATTGGTCGGGACATCAGGGGGCGGTAAAACTACAATCACCAAACTCATATTACGTCTCCTCGACATACAGTCAGGAGAAATACTGATAGATGGCCAGAATATTGCAAAACTAAAACAGTCTGATCTGAGATCTTATATCTCTTATGTTCCTCAAGAGCCGTTACTGTTCCATCGTTCCATTTCCGACAATATCCGCTACGGCCTACTAAATGCTTCTCTGGAAAAGATACGTGAAGCCTCAGACAAAGCGCATGCTTCTGAATTTATCGAAAAACTTCCCCACGGCTACGACACACTCGTTGGCGAACGAGGAGTAAAGCTTTCAGGTGGGCAAAGACAACGTATTGCTATAGCTCGTGCAATTCTAAAGGATGCACCGATCTTGCTATTAGATGAGGCTACTAGTGCATTAGATAGTGAAAGTGAAAAACTCATACAAGATGCCATATGGAAACTCATGAAAGACCGTACTGCGCTTGTAATTGCTCATCGACTAAGCACTATCCAAAAGATGGACAAAATTCTAGTTCTTGAAGACGGCAAAATAATTGAACAAGGGACGCATACTGAACTACTCGCATTGGGCGGGAAGTATGCATATCTTTGGGCGCATCAAAGTGATGGTTTCTTGAAATAGTAACTAAGCAGCTTCTTTGGCTTCTTCCCCACCTTCACCATCTGCCGCTTCACTAGTTTCACCCTCAGTACCCTCTTCGCCTTCTGCCTCAACAACAGGTTCTTCGTAGACTTTTGGCTCTTCGACAACAACTATCATTGTGTCTGGCTCATCAAGAATGACGACACCTTTTGGAACTGTGATATCTGCAACAGTTAAGCGATCACCGATCGCGTTGAGTTTCGTTCCATCAAGCTCGAATGCTTCGGGAAGATCAGATGGTAGAGCTTCGACACGGACATTTTCAAGTACTTTGAGTACGGTGAGGCTCATTCGTTCAGCAGGTACGTCTTCGCCAAGATGCACAGGAATCTCAGCTTCAACTTTCTGATTTCGATTGATCGCATGGAATTCGAGATGACGAAGTTGGTGTGTCACCGGATCGAGGTCGGCAGTTTTGATCATAGCGAGATGATTTTCTTTGCCAACATAGAGCTCAACTGGTTGGTGACGACCAGCTATATACCAGACACGCGTCAACGTAACAGCCGGACCAGCAACCAATTGCGACTCTTTGCCACCTTCATAAATAACAGCCGGGATTTTACCCTGGCGACGGAGTGATGCAACTTTTTTACCAACAACTGTTCGTGGTTCGAGATCTAGACGAATCGAATTGGAGCTCATGAATTACCTCTCGTTTACAGTAGTATTAGTATACCCTACATATGGGTTTTGAGGAATTGCCCAGTGAACGAAGTGGTCACTTTGGCTACCTCTTCGGGCATACCCATAGCAAGTACTTGGCCGCCGTTTTCGCCACCTTCAGGACCCATATCGATGAGGAAGTCTGCAGATTTGATAACGTCGAGGTTGTGTTCGATAATCACCATGCTGTTGCCGGTATCGACGAGAGCGTGTAGCACTTCGAGGAGTTTTTTGACATCAGCGATGTGGAGTCCGGTCGTGGGTTCATCGAGAATATAGAGCGTCCGTCCAGTAGCGCGGCGCGATAGCTCGGTCGCAAGTTTGATACGCTGCGCTTCACCGCCCGAAAGGGTTGTAGCTGGTTGGCCAAGACCGATATAGCCAAGCCCGACGTCGACGAGCGTTTTTAGTTTGTTATGAATACTGGGGATGTTTTCAAAAAATTCCGCTGCCGTCTCGACCGTCATCTCTAGTACATCGCTGATAGTCTTGCCTTTGTAATGAATCTCGAGTGCTTCGCGGTTGTAGCGTTTGCCTTTACAGACTTCGCAGGTGACGTAAACATCGGGTAGAAAGTGCATCTCGATTTTGATGACACCATCGCCCTGACAGTTTTCGCAGCGTCCACCACGGACATTGAACGAAAACCGACCAGCTTTGTAACCACGAATTTTGGCTTCAGGTGTATTAGCAAACAGCTCTCGAATCGGGGTGAACAAACCGACATAGGTTGCTGGATTGGAACGTGGCGTACGACCGATCGGGGACTGGTCAATGATAATTGCTTTGTCGAGATGCTCGATACCTTCTATATTGTCATGTTTCCCAGGGACAACATTGGCGCGGTGCAATCGAGCGGACAGCTCCTTTGCCAAGATGTCATTGATCAGACTTGATTTGCCAGAACCAGAGACACCGGAGACGACGACCATTCGACCAAGCGGTATCTCGACGTCAATGTTTTTGAGATTGTGTTCTCGCGCACCTTTGATGAGCAAGGACTTGCCATTACCTTTACGGCGCTTTCCGGGAGTAGCTATCGTTTTTTCGCCACGAAGATATTGGCCCGTAATACTGTTTTTGTCCTTGGCAACTTCATCAGGTGTACCGCGTGCGACGATGTGCCCACCGTGTATGCCAGCACCTGGCCCCATGTCGACGAGATAGTCCGCAGTACGGATCGTGTCTTCATCATGCTCGACAACCAAGACGGTGTTGCCAAGGTCGCGAAGGTGTTTCAGTGTTTTGATCAGCCGCTCGTTATCTCGCTGATGAAGTCCAATAGATGGCTCATCGAGCACATAGAGCACGCCTTGCAAGCCAGAACCAATCTGTGTCGCCAATCGTATACGTTGCGCTTCCCCGCCAGACAGCGTCGCGGCCCCACGTGCGAGACTGAGATAATTCAATCCGACGTCGACCAGGAAATTCAGCCGAGCATTGATTTCTTTCAATATCTGGACCGAGATGTGCGATTCTTTTTCGTTCAAGCTCAACCCACCAAAAAATTCGACAGCATCATCGATCGACAACTCACATACATCCATGATCGATCGATCGGCCACTGTGATAGCCAAGACTTCAGGCTTCAGCCGTCGTCCGTGGCATTGATGACAGGGTTTCTCCTGCATAAACCGCTCGATATCGCGGCGCATGAAATCACTCTCAGTCTCTTTGTGGCGACGTTCTAGGTTGGGGATGACGCCCTCGTAGGTCGTCTCATAGAAACGACCGCTTCCGAGTGCGACATTGTAGGTTTCATCCCCTGTCCCATACATGACGATGTTGAGTTGCTCAGGTGTCAACTCTCGCGTCGGCACATGGAGACTAAAATGATGTCGATCGGCGACTGCGGCTAGTTTTTTCATATACCAAGCATCAACGCTTACACGGTTAAACGGTCGAATCGCACCTTCCATAATAGTCAGGTTGCCATTTGGTATAACAAGCTCAGGATCCACTTCGAGTCTTGTGCCCAGACCTGTGCATACCGGACAAGCACCAAATGGTGCGTTGAAAGAAAATGTACGAGGCTCTAGCTCGGGGATCGCCACCTCAGGATGATCGATGCAAGCGAATTTGAGACTATAATCTTTGTCTTCGCCAGTATCGGCATCGTGGATACGAACTTTGTCATCAGCCAAACTCAATGCTTGTTCGACACTCTGACTGAGCCTGCCGAGACTCTCGGCATCATTGACCAAGCGGTCGACGACTATTTCAATGGTGTGCTTATACTGTTTCTCGAGCTCTGGAAATTCATCGAGCGCATAGACCACACCATCCACACGTGCACGAGCAAATCCTTGGCGCTGATATTGTTCTGGGATGTGTTCAAAGGCACCTTTTTTGTCGATAATTACAGGGGCCAGGACCATAAGCTTCGTACCTTCGGGAAGTGCAGAAATCTGGTCGATGATGGCTTCGGCAGTCTGTCTCGTGACTGGCTTGTTGCAGACTGGACAGTGCGGTATACCAATACGCGCATACAGAAGACGGAGGTAATCGTAGATCTCAGTCACCGTCGCTACCGTCGAACGCGGATTACGACTCGTCGATTTCTGGTCGATCGAGATAGCCGGACTCAATCCGTCTATTTGATCGACATCAGGCTTTTCCATAAGACCCAAAAACTGACGAGCGTAACTACTCAAACTCTCGACATAGCGTCGCTGACCTTCTGCATAAATAGTATCGAAGGCTAATGATGATTTACCAGATCCCGACAAACCAGTGATCACCACCAGTTTGCCGCGAGGAATCTCGACGTCAACGTTTTTGAGGTTATGCTCACGGGCACCTTGCACCCGAATTGTCTCACTCATGACCGTCTATTATATCGCAAATTGCGTACTTTGCTTCATGCCTCGGCTTCATCCTGGTCTTGGAGTAACGACTGCCCCCAAAGTTGTAGCTCACTCAAGAGGTATTCATGATGTGAATCACTATCATCGGCGACAGCCAGTTCTGCCAATCTTGCAAAATACATCGCAACTCGACTTCGTTCACCGCCAGTTTGCAGGCGCACAGCACAGTGTTTATGCCACGCTTCTGCTTCGGCAGAACTCAGCGTAGACGGGTAATTGCGCGCTTTATAGAGGACAAGGAGTTTGTTGAGTCTCTCGTCAGAAAACACCGGGTTAAAGTCTCTGAATTCCTGAACACCCCTTTTGACGATGTCGCGCGCTATTTCTTTGTCTGCGTCGTTGAAGAATCCGTCATAGAGCTGCCCGTCGACATCTGAAACAACAATAGGCCCCTGATAGGTATCAGACTTCACAACATCAGGCTTCTGGTACTCAAACGCTTCGGCTACTCGCTTGGCAAAATCAGGTATCGACTGCAATTTCTTCAGATGCTTCTGAAAAACATCCAGATCTATCTGAAGACGTTCCTTGGATGCATCATCTAGCACACCGAGTGGCGCAATCGCAGGACATTTATTGAGCCTGATGCCTTTGACTGGCAGACGAGGGACATCTCCAAGCTCTTCTTTTTTGGTAAATAGTCGCCGCGACAATTCCTCCACGGACAGATCGGCAAATTGTTCTGGATCGTGACGTAGATCATACACATACACCGTGTCGTATTTGCCTTGGGCTATCGGATAGACGATAGATGTTTTGAGAAAATCGCCCGATAGTTTATCTGACGTATGGACAAGAAGTTGTGGGTGCGCGAGATTCACCATAGCCGCAACCCGCTTTTTGTCTCGTATCGAGAACAGATACTCAAATAGTTTGGGTTGTTTTTCTCTGATCATCTTCGCGACAGCGATCGTCGCATTGACATCACTCAGGGCATCGTGCGCTTGTTCATGAAGTAAATTATTCTCTTGTGCTATCAATTCAAGCCTATTTGAAGCCCGACCCTCATCCGTGACATGCCATTTGATGCCATCGGGACGCAGCGCTCGAGTCATACGAACCGCGTCCATCAGATCCCATTTGCTGCGACCATCTTTCCACTGCCATTCGTACGGATCGTAGAAATTCCGATAGTTGAGATAGCGTATAAATTCGTCATCGAACCGCAGTGTGTTATACCCAAGCATACACGTATCCGGGGTCGATATTTCTCGGTAGAAAAGTCTGAGAAACTCAGCCTCGCTATAGCTATCTGTCAGGGTCATCTGGGGTGTAATTCCTGTCACAAACACTGAATCAGGATCAGGAAGTACGTCTTCGGTGATTTTGATCAGACAGTTATGCGGTTCACCGATAGGATTGAGATTTTCATCCGTACGCTGTCCTGCAAACTGCATGATCCGCTGCACTTTGGGATCCAACCCTGAGGTCTCGATGTCGTAGAAATAAAACGTCATACCCTCACAGTTTACACTCTCTTTTGTAGTCATTTATAAACGAAATGCGTTTCATTTACTCATCAGTACAAAAGTTGGGAATGAAAGTCAGGTGAAGTAAGGGGATGGTCCGGCGTAGCCAGAGTGGACTGGGATCGATTTGACGCGATCTTGTTCCAGCCCACCCTGGCTCACACAGGCACCCACAGCCGGGATCGGCGGAGGGTTACACCAACAACAATCCGGACTATGTCAAACGGATCGTGCTCTTGTCCCTGCCGAAGCGAGGGGTGCATGACAAGACCTCTAGGGGGTCCAGAGAGGAGTTTTCGGCTCCGTGATCACAGAGTCTACCGACTCCTCCCTGGGCCAGCCCCCGGTTTGTACCTATCGTCGCGAGGAAACCGCGCCAATTTGCTCAATGCCCTGCAAGCAGGTCATCGGTACACGAGCAAGCCTCGGACGGCTGGCAGCTAAACCACCACATGGGGGGTTGAACCGTGGGTAGCGGAAGCCACCAGCCGTCCTCGAGTGAGATCTGTGCTACCACCACAGAACACAGAATCTGACTCGGTTTTGGCTGACTGATGTCAGCGCGACCGCAGCAGACAGACCTCGCCGGTCCCTACGCTTTCCAGGCGCAGCACTTCGGTTTATCTGCCTGCTGTGGGTGGATTCCGCTCCATCGGCTGGGAAGGAACGTGATCCACAAAATTGTTGCTGTATAAGCGACGATCAAGACCGATGATCACGCGATCTTCGTCGTCGCTTACAAGCTGCTTACTTCAACCTGACTTTCAAAATACAAAGGCTCTACAGTCTTCCCATAAAACCTGAAGGTATAGTATATATCACATCAATAATAAGGGTCAAGCAAGCGCTACAGCTCAAATTCGCCGATAGACGGCTCACCGACCTGGATCACATGTCCTGGTTCTGCGCCGAGACGTTTGAGCTGATGCATCACACCGTGTCTTTGCATGATGTCGCGTAATCGTTCTTCAGAATGATAGTCGCCGAAATGCGTGCGTTCAGCAAAGCGTTCTATTTTCTTACCCGTTACGACAAAACGACCTGCTGATTCTTTGTATGCCTTCCACTGTTCGCCAGTATCTTTGAGCTCGTATACGGGTATCTGTGGTGTCGTCGCTTCTTCGATATGCTTCTCGCGCTCCTTGCTCACGACTTTTACTGCTTCACGAAGTAGTTCAGTGACTCCGTGGTGAGCCTGAGCAGATATAGCAAATATCTTGGTTTTTTTGGGTAATTCCGCAACTAGCTGCGTTTTCTTGGCAGCAATCTCATCCTCAGTCATACCATCTATTTTGCTCAGCACTACGAGTTGTGGCCTATTGGTCATGTCTTCATCGTACGCCTGCAGCTCATTGCGAATCGTCTGATAATCTTTGATCAAATCTTCACTTCGCGCGTCAATAAGATGTACGATCACTGCGGTTCTCTCGACATGCCGTAAAAATTCGTCACCGAGACCCTTGCCTGCGCTCGCCCCCTCAATAAGCCCAGGGATGTCGGCGACCAGCAAGCTGTGATCATCGATATCAGCCACCCCTAGATTGGGTGTCAGGGTTGTGAACGGATAATCGCCGATCTCTGGTTTCGCATTGGAGATGACAGACAATAGTGTCGATTTGCCGGCATTTGGTAGACCAACCAGACCGATATCGGCTATCATCTTGAGTTCGAGTGAAAGCTGAAATTCCTCGCCTCGCTCGCCTTTCTCCGCAACTCGAGGTGCTTGTCGAATAGACGATTTGAAATGCGCATTCCCAAATCCACCCTTGCCGCCTTGGGCGACAACCACTTCCTGACCATCCTCGGTCAAGTCTGCGATGAGGCGAGCATCGTGCATGACCATCGTGCCAACTGGCACTTTTACGATGAGGTTGTCACCGCTTTTACCTCGTTTGTTGGATTTGGCGCCTGAATCGCCACTTTGTGCTTCCAATCGTGGCTGAAAACGAAAACTGGCGAGCGTATTTTCGTTGCGAGTGGCGACGAAGATCACATCTCCACCTTTGCCTCCATCACCGCCATTAGGTCCACCTTTGTCGACATATTTTTCATGACGAAAAGAGACGACTCCATCGCCGCCGTTGCCAGCTTTTACTAATACTTGTACTTTGTCGACAAACATTACCTAGTAACTATACCAGATAAACCGCTTATTCTACCAGTAGATAAAGCCGTAGAGATAATTGTCACTTGGCTGCACCGTACGATACGTGACCCGATTCCAGTTGCCAGCATAATTCATATCAGACACCAAGTAGCTCCCGTCAGGGTTTACTTTCTCTACAAAGGCAACGTGACCCAAACCACCCTGGTACCTGTGCCATATCACGGCGCCTGCTTGTGGTGTGTTGCCTACAGGGATACCTGCTGCTTTAGCGGCACTATACCAGGTGATAGCATTCCCGAGGTTACGGGGAACAGGATGACCGATCTGGATGCGTCGGTTGGCTGCATGCCATGTACAGTAACCGTATGCGTAGCCGTTGCCACCGTAAATTGCTTCGGTGCCAAATGCAAATGTCGACTGAGGAGCTGTATACGATATACCCGTCAAGCGCGTACTGGCCGGAGCAGCAATCGTACCGCCGGGCACAATGATTTTGTCCCCCACTTTGAGACCATCGATCTCAGAGTCGTTGAAACTAATAATCGTATCTTTGTTGGCGTGATAACGAGAGGCAAGGTTATCGGGAGTGTCACCAGCTTTGACAGTAACCTCGATACCGCTTACCGGCAATATACGGAGTTGTCTACCAACAGCGATTGCCTCACCTTGAACACTGTTTGCCCAACGAATAGTGTCTGAGGTGATATTGAATTTCTGTGCGATTGAGCTAATCGTGTCCCCACTCACTGTGGTGTATGTCGTGATATCTTTGCGTGTTTTGATACCAGTTTGGACAAGCTGTGGTTTTGCTAGATATGAGCCGCTTCCACCTCCAAAGTCTACTTGAACGTTAAGCGAGTCGGCCTGGTTTGCGACGCTGTCTGCTTCCAAAATATTTGCTGCTTTCGCGACTCGTGCAGCGACATCTGCCGCAGACACAGTATCGATAGCCACACCCGCCTCTGTGCCTGTCGAGGTTTTGGTTGTAATTGTTGATGAGCTCGATGGAGCGATAGCGATAATCGTCGCTATGATAGCCAATACGAGTACATGTAGGGCCGGGAAACCGTATGACGAAAGTTTACGAACACGTTTCAATACTCGTCTTTTGGTTCGTTTCGTCGCACCCGACACAGCTACCGATACCTCTTCTCTACTAGTCGGCAGATGTGTGTTCAAATTGCGTAGATGGCTTGTTGCTTTCATATTTATGTACGAATCAAACAAAAACGACAGGTGATTCGTTCCCACCAGTATAGCACAGTAATTCTTCTGCTTGGAGGCAGATGACCGCTGAACACAAGACTACTGACAGGCAGTCGTGCAGTACTTGTTGATATTCTGGATGTGCTCAGCTTCGGTCTTGGCAAAATACACTTTGCCGTCATCACCCGCTACGAAGTAGAGATAATCAGTACTGGCAGGATTGAGCACGGCATCAAAACTAGAGAAATTAAAGTTGGCAATAGGTCCAGGCGGTAGTCCACGATTGATCCGGGTGTTGTACGGTGATTTGAGCGTAGGGCTTGCTTCGACGCCCAATAATTTGGCTCCATACATATATGTCACATCAGAACCAAGCGGGATGTTGTACTGGAGTCGTTTATAAAAAACCTGGGCTACGGTTTTCTGTGTATCGGGATCAGATACTTCTTTCTGAATGATTGAAGCGAGAGTGACACCCTGATGCAGCGTCAGCCCTCGTGCCTGCAGCTTAGCTACACCATCCACGCTTTGAATCCTTTGATAGAGGAGACCAAAGGACTGGTTCAATATGTCTTCCAATCTTGTTTGGGAATTGACAGTATAAGACTCCGGGAAGACATAACCCTCGAGAGTGGCAGCTGCCGGCTTGTCTTTGAGTAGCGGGCTCGTGTATGTGGCAGAAAATGCCTGATCGACAGTCGCTTGGTTGTAGCCACTATCCATAAATCGCTTTTTGATCTGGTCAAGTGTGAGCCCTGGACCTATGGTGATAAGCTTCGTGTCTACTCTTCCCTCAGCCAATTGATCGACAATATCGCTGACTGAATCCGAGGCTTTTATCTTATACGTCCCGCTTCGTAGAGCTGTTTTTGCAGAGTGCACGGTATACCATTCAAATACCTTCGCATTTCGTATTAAACCTTCACGCTCGAGTTGCTTAGAGATTTCGCGCGTAGAAGAGCCCGGAACAATCGTCACTTCTTTAGTAACATCCGTCCCGACACTTTGCAGACCATGTTGGTAGTATTGGGCAATACCGATAAATCCTCCGATACAGGTCAGCAGGACGAGCGATCCACCGATGACGAGTGTCCACTGCCACCATTTCATATATGCGTCTCCAAATAATCTTGCAGAATGTATGTAGCCGCCAACTCATCGACACCGAACCGATGTCTACTTTGACTCATTTCTGCTTCTGCCTGCTTGGAAGTGCCGGCTTCATCTTGCAGCTCGATATCGATGGTGATTTCTGATTGTAGCCTGTCTACAAAAGACCGCACGGCTCGTGTTTGGTCTGTATCAGCACCTTGAAGGTTTCGTGGTAAACCTACGACAAGGACAGTCGCGCCTTCTGTGTTGATGAGTTGTTTGATACGTTCAATCTCGTGCCCGTCGATAGTTATGACACCAGCTGGCTGCGGCAATCTCGCCAATGACGAAGCCCGTGCGACGCCTATTCGTTTTTCTCCCACATCCAAAGCCAGTAGTGTATATATCGTGCCTTCAGGCATACCTATCCATGTCCACCGCTATTTTTGACCTTCGATACTGATATTGACAGTTGTTTTCTGAGGTTTAGGGATCGAGGTGATCCAGAACGGCGTTATTTTAACACGCACATCACTCACGTCGTTACTGTTTTTGATAAGATTCATAGCATCTCCAGAGCGCTTCCCTGTCACTGATTCGGCGATTGCTTGCTTGTTGATGTCTGGACCAGCTAATCCAGTCGTAATGATCTGGAATACCATTTCGTCATTTTTTCTTTTGTCGACAAGCTTAAACCTTGCTGTATCGAGTCCGTTTTTTAAAACAGATTGTTTTGATGACATTTTGGTTTTTTGATAATCCTCTAGTAGTCGCACGATACTACTTCGTTTGACCGCAAGGACACTATATACAAATTGGGCCGTGACTTTACCGTTTCCATCCGCCGCCTCTTCGCCGACTGCAGGTGTGATAGTTGGATTGGGCGCGTCTGCCAGGAATGACTCACTGACGACATACATGTCACTGTCAAACTGCTTTTTGAGATCGGCGAGCACACTCTGTGTATCCTGAGTGGTCGCTTTGGTGCGTGCCGTATCGACGTCGGATTGGCTGACTACTTTGATGATCTTTGACGATCCCCCAGTCATAGCCGCTCCTTGCGCTTTCACACCGCTTGCAACACCTGCTATCTGATATGCCTGCGGGTCGACATTGTATGCTTCGCCAGTATTTTGAGCAGTTATCGTCGCGACCGCTGTGCCGTCGTTTTTACATAGTCCATATTGGAAGGTGCTCGCCACCACTACAATGGATTGTGCGTTGAAATAATTTTTGTCACCGGCCGAGAATGCGGTCCCAGAAGGAATTGTCACGTCGGCGTTCGTACAGTTCGTGATCGTAACCTGTCCACTTGCTTTTGCACTTGTGTCTTTGGAGCCTGTCGCCGTGAACGTCTCGACATTGTTTTTCTTGATTTCCTTATACACTGCTACGAGGGTCTTGCCACTATAGTCGTCTTCTTTGGCGGAAGCGCTCATGATGACATTGATGTCGGTTGGAATTTCAGTCGTCTGTGCAGTGACCGTTATGGTCGCTTTCGGCATCACTTTGAACGCGACGTACCACAGCCCAAATAGTACACACAATCCTAAGATGCCCAAAAATGCCCTATTTCTAAAATGATCAAAATTCGGGATCTTTAATTTTTTGTTGATCACCTCTACCGCACTCGAAGCAGTTATTTTTTTGGTTGCTTCATTTTCTGTAGCTTCTGAGGAAGCATCCGACTCCGCTGAAGATGCAGGTAGTTCTACCGTTTCTGCTTCGTCGATCGTCGATTCTTCAGTCGATGCTTCAGCAACTTCAGGTATATACGGTTTGGACCTCAGATCTCTTGCGACATGGACACCGACATTGCCTGCTATCGGCAAGATATGAGCGTCATGCGTGACAAGAACGATGTGTTTTTTAGCGCTTTCAGCAGTCTTTTTCAACAACTTCATGTTGACAACACTTTTCAGTACAGACGCGTTTTTAGGAGGAACGAGGGCAATAACTTTTGCGGTACTCGAGCGAACTTTATCAATTATTACCGCAATTTCATCTTCGACATCAATATAGATAGTGTCTTTCGAGGGGTTACTACTCATGCTTACAGACTATTATACAAGCTAATCTTAGATACTTAACAATTTGTCTAACTTCTGTTTCACCGAACCACTTTTTTCAGGAACACTATGGAGTGTGTCAAGACCAACACGCAGGAGACCCATCGCCGTTATAAATGTATGGTCTTGAAGCTCGTTCGTCGCATCATGAACACCAACCACCTGCTTGGGTTGAATGTGTTGAACGCTTGGTTTTTTTGTAAATGGCAGCTGCTTATACCAATCACTTTGCTCAAGCATCTCGACGAGTTTTTCAAGACTCGCACCTCCTCCGCAAAGCAGTAGTTGGCTCGGCAAATGATCGAGCTGCTCAAATTCTCCTAGCGCAAGTTCTACGCCATCGAGCCATACGTCCAGTGTTTTTTGTAGCGATTTCGCGGCTCTCTGCACTTGCTCTGCAGGCAATCGATGCGAGCTCAAACGCACCTTCAGGGCTTCGGCTTTGTCGAATTCCCATCCTAGATCCTGAGCAAGAGTACGAGTAAAACTACGTCCACCTATTCCGAACATTTTTGTCCCCTCGACACCCCCATCATTGACTACGGCTATATCAGTCGTGCCACCACCAACATCGACGAGTATGGCACTAAACTGACTACTTGCGTCATTCCCTATGACTGCGCGTGCGACGGCAAATGGTTCGGCTGCGACTGCTATTAGCTCCATATCAAGTTCACGTGCCGTATGCTCAAGAGCACCAATGTGGATCATCGGTGCAAATGCAGTATAGAGTTGGATACGCACATCACGACCTTGAAAACTCACAGGGTTGGTCACTTTGTAGCCATCAATCTGGATCGAGACTATCGCACTATTAACGAGTTTGACGTCCACATCCTTGCTGCCAATCTCTAGACTCAAGGAGGCTCGAGCTTGTTCGTACGCTCGTTTCTGGATGACTTGGATGATGTGCTCCATTTCAGCCATACTGATCGGCTCTTCAGCATTGCCTCGTTTGAAATGCACCGTCGTAGTCGTGCCTTTGACAAGTTCGCCCGCAATACCAATCACCGCGGCCTT
>CAZWNK010000013.1:0-17792 GCA_964635445.1 uncultured Candidatus Saccharibacteria bacterium
ATAACCGCTTTATTCCTACTCCCTACAGGAAGGCAGCACCTCATCATGGGGAAGACCACCAACCGCGTCCGCACCATCACGGTTCGGCCGACGTCCCCCCCGCTTGAAAAGAGTGAGCTGTTCGCGCAGCTCGCCCTCGACAGGCCCACCATCGAACAAGACGCTCTTGACTCCCTTGCCACGAAGGTTCATGGCATCAAGAGCGCCCGACGCGATGGGCGGATCGTCGAGCTGCACACATGGAGGCAGCTCAGCAAGAGGCAGGCCGAGGCCTTGGCGAACGAGTTCCGTAGTGAGCTCGAGACCCACTTGGCAGGCGACGGCATCCCCTCCCCCTCCCCGCGTCCGAAGTACACGAACAAGCGCGGCTAGGGAGCGGATGCGGCCGGAGAGGTCACGACGAAAGTCGAAACGATTCCCACTCTCTCGTCCAGAGCGAGAACCAAGAATCAGACCTCTCCGGCAGAGCCGTAGGAATAACAATCGGGCATGATCGCCTGTTGTTTTAGAAGGATGTGAATAGTGAGCACTACTACTCGCACTTATTCTTTCCCTTCTATACACAACCCCGATCAGCCCGTTTTTCATTTCTACACAACTCACACCGGCAATCCTGCTGTCTAGCAGAGCTAGCCACTCTGATTGCCTCTCGGCTATTTTCGGTTTGCAACTTCGGTGCTCGCTCACCGTATAATCTATACGCCTCCCTCCGCTCCTCAGTTGCGTGCCGAAACTAGCTCGAGTGTGAAGCGTGTAGACGTGCGTGTATACTGAATTTTGATGTCATCCAAAACTATCCTGATGTGTCCACCGACCTATTTCGACATTGAGTACGAAATTAATCCATGGATGGACACAGACAACCAAGTTGATCCCGAGCTGGCCAAAAAACAATGGCAAAAATTGTACTCGATCTATACCGAACAACTAGGTTGGGACGTCCAGCTCATCGATCCCATCGACCATTTGCCCGATATGGTCTTCACCGCCAACGGCGCATTAGTCGTTGATGGCAAAGTCGCCCTTCCCTCGTTTCGTCAACCAGATCGCCAGCCTGAAACTGAACATTTTGAAAAATGGTTTCGAGATGCGGGATATAGCGGGTTCCTTCGTCCTAAGTACAATTTCGAAGGCGAAGGTGATGCCCTTCCCTGGAACGGCCTGATCTTTGCCGGTTACCCATGGAGAAGCGACAAACCTTCACACGCCGAACTCGGCGAATTCTTTAATCGCAAGGTTATCAGCATCCAACTCGCTGATGCTCGGTTTTACCACCTCGATACCTGTCTCACGATCGTTGACAATGAAACAGTTGCTCTCTACCCCAGTGCTTTCACTGCAGATAGCCTCAAGATCATTCACGACACAGTGCCCCATGTCATTGAGGCTACCGACGAAGATGCACTCGTCTATGGCCTCAATGCTATGAGCGATGGTCGAACTATCGTGGTACCCGAAGGAGCTCACGGACTTATTCGTCACTACAAAGAAAAAGGTCTCGATGTGATCGAGACCCCTATTTCTGAATTCCAAAAGTCTGGCGGTGGTGTTAAATGCCTGACGCTCGAACTTCGTTCTTAAGCGCGTCGTCCTGTCTCATAAGGCAAGTTAGGTTTTTCGTTGCCTACCATTGCGACACCCGTTGCAGGATCGAGACCAGTAATACGCGGTTTGGCAGGCTCAAGCAATTTTGGTTGAGCAGCCGCTTTAATCTCTTTCAAACCAGCTTCAGCTTCATCAAGATGGCGCATAGCTTCCTCGTCTACAAGATCAATGCCCTGCTTATCTAGCAAGTCAACAAGTGCACGTCTGTCCTCTTCACTCAAATCTGGCTCTCTGAGCCATTGATCAACAATCTCCATATCATCCTGGCGCTGTGGGGCTGTTTCTGATGTTGATTCTGACATCTTGTTCCTTTTTTTGTTTTGTTTAACTGCTCAAACACTATCACGTTTATGCTTATAAGTCAAGATTCATCTTGTAGAAAGCGTTGTATCTCACCTATGCCATCCTGTACTTCACAGAGATCAAGAACTGCTTTGAGGATCTTTTTTCCACCATTAACCTCAGCAGTAGCGATTAAACGATCGACTGATTCACTTGACGTTGTTGGCGTAATAGCCCGTAACACTTCCACCCTATCTTTTAACTGTTGTGCTTGTTCAACTACAAAAGTCCGTAGTTCTGAGACATATATTGTTGGTTCATTGATTGGGTCTGAAGATGGATAGGTCTCCGGCATTACCTATATTAAATCATAATAACAGCTAATTTTTAAGAGTTAGGACTTACCGAGTCGGACTTTTAGTACGCGCCGTGCTACGGTGATCTCATCGTACTCACGCTTCACTACTCGATCTGGGTTGCTATCATCTTGCGGTAGATGCCGTAGCTCCGCTGCCTTGGGACCATTAGAGAGAATTGATTTCTCATGACCTTTGCCTAACAGCACGATCGTGTCACCGGTCTTTGCCAGAGTGATCGCGCGCTCGATGGCCGCTTCACGATCATGCACGAGGAATAAATCTTTGTCTCGCTGCTTGCCTGCCGCTTCGGCACCAGCTGCAATTTCCTGTAAGATCGCCTCTCCATCCATATCACGATCATCCTCTTCAGTCACGATCACAATATCACTGTATTGCCCAGCGATCTTTCCCTGTTTGGGACGCTTGGTCTCGTCGCGTCGGCCCGCACTCCCAAACACTGAAATCAACCGGCCTTTAGTAACTGGTTTAATTTCTTTGAATACTTTCTCGAATGACTCTGGGGTGTGTGCATAGTCGACGATGATTGTGAAATCTTGTCCCTCGTCGATGGTATTCATACGACCCTCGACATTCTCAAGCGCATCGATACCCTTTTCGATTTCGTCCTTCGTAAGTCCGAGGGCCCGTCCTGCCCCCACCGCTGCCAGCGCATTCATGACATTGAAACTCCCTGGCAAATGACACTGGATACGGTACTCGTCACCATCGATGGTCGCCGTGAACCTCGAGCCATTGGAGGCAAGTCGTATATTGCTGGCCTTCAAATCCCCCTCTTTCACGCCATAGAGTATTGGCACTGATATGGCACGAGCAAAGTACGCAGCGCTCGGATCATCGGCATTGATGACCCCCGTTCGCAAACCATTTTGGTTTTTATCAGTCAGGCGAAATAAACGGACCTTGGCATCACGATACCGCTCAAAGGTCTTGTGATAATCCAGATGTTCATGAGTTAAGTTCGTGAATACTGCGAGCGTGTATGGGACGCCCCACACTCGATATTGCGCCAGCGCATGACTCGTCGTCTCCAGGACAAGGTAGTCGAGATCGTGTCGTCGGAGCGATTTGAGATTGCGAGCCAGCGCTGCAGCACCCAGGCTTGTGAGTCGAGTTGGGTTGGGCTTCGGACCATCACCGTAGTCAATCGAGATGGTGGTGAGTAATCCTACCTTTTTACCGGAAGTTTGCAGCATCTTCTGGATGAGAGTGGCGGTTGTCGTCTTGCCGTCAGTCCCTGTCACACCGATAACTTTCATGCCCCTCGCCGGAAACCCATAGCGAATATTGACGAGGATAGCTTCTGCTAAATGCCCAAACGGCTCTATGAACTCGAAAACAGAGTTCGGAATAACTTTTTTTACTAGTGAGCGAATGCCCATAATTTTTCTCCTCGCATCAATCATACCCCAGATTTATTGTTTGAGTACGATCGGTTGCAGCTCTGCTTCTTGGACCCTCACGACACATCCAAATAGGAAACGGTTGACATCAGGGTATACGATTTCTCGATGCTCTTTGTCGACAAGTGATCGATCGATTTGATAGCCAAGTAGCGAGTTCAGTGCGTGGCGCAATTCGTGATAAGCAAGCGCGTTTTGCATGAACGCAGGATCTTCCACAGGTATCGGATCTTGTGCAAGACCCGGAGTTGTAGGTATCGGCGTGGCTGCAATCGCGAGCATGCGAAGCTTGGGGTTGAGTGTGTATTGTTCAGTGACGTAAGAGTCAGGCCGAACAGTGTAGGAATATCTCGGCTGACCGACGAGTATCGTCGGGTGGTGAGATCTTTGTTCACCTGGAGTTTTTGGCTGCATGGAGTTGCTCAATCCGATGAATACACATTCACTCCGTTGTGCAGGAACAGAGAAGAACCAGTTAGGATTGCCGGTAGTGGGATTTCTAGTTATACAAACATCAGGATCGCTCGACAGTATCATCGTGATTGAATTACCTCGGAGCTGACCTGCACGACCTTTGCGAGTTAGGTCGCGTATTGCTGCAATGGGATATTGCGTTTGTTTGGTGCTACCTTTATCCATCTGGTCGAACGCATACAGGAGCATCGCTTCTAATTTTACTTGATCAATCTCCAGTGCTTGCTGATGACCGATACTTGTTTGATAGATATCGAATTCAATGCCCGTTCTTGATACAAAATTCATCAGAAACGCCGCGTTTTCCTTTTCGATACTTCGACGAGCAGTCGTCTGTTCACGCTCACTGGGACTTGGCAAGGTAATTTTCTGTACTTCGGGTGACTTGCGAGTATTGGCGACAGCTGGTGAATCAAAAAGCAACGAACCGAGAATCGCTCCTGCAGCTGCACGTTTCATTCTCGAAGTAACAATTTTCTCTGACACATGTCATGTAATAAAACAATCTGATATGATAGTCAATCATGAGAATTTTGGGAATTGAGACAAGTTGTGACGAAACGGCAGCAGCAATCGTTGATATTGATGATCAGCAAACCTGCACATTGATTAGTAATGTCGTCGCCAGCAGTATGGACCTCCATGCGCAGTACGGTGGTGTCGTCCCGGAAATCGCAGCACGTTCACATATCGAGTCGATTCTCCCGGTTATCGATGAAGCGCTTGAATCGCTCGGCGATGACCCATGGGATTCTATCGACGGTATCGCGGTGACGTACGGCGCAGGCTTGGGTGGCAGCCTGCTTATCGGTGTGCTCACCGCCCGAACATTGGCGATCACCCACCACAAACCGCTCTATGCCATCAACCATGTCGAAGGTCACGTCTATGCCAACTTCCTCACCAAACAACGCGAAAAACTCGACTACTATCTGCCAACTCAAGCCCCACAGTTCCCAATGCTTGCATTGATCGTCAGTGGCGGTCATTCACAACTCGCCCTGTTTCGAAATCATTTCGACTACACTCTGCTTGGCCAAACTCACGACGACGCCATAGGTGAAGCTTTTGATAAAGTTGCAAAGATTGTGGGATTACCCTACCCCGGTGGCCCATCAATAGCTAAAGCTGCTTTGGAGGGTAATGATCATGCTTGTCACTTTCCTAAAGCCAAGCTCGATGCCAAGTATGATTTTTCATTCAGTGGCATCAAGACTGCCGTCTTAAGGACCGCACAAGACCAGGCTGGTGTCGGAATCGATTTCCCCTCCAAAGACTTGCCAGAGCGGCTTACACAAGCGCAGAAGATAGACATTGCAGCCTCGTTCCAACGTATTGCCATAGAAACAGTCGTCGACAAGACTATCCAAGCATATGAAGAGTTTCACCCTGCAAGTGTCGTTATCGCTGGCGGCGTTGCTTCAAGTCAGGAATTACGTCGACAATTGTCCGAACGACTCCCCTTCGATATCGCTTACACCGACCCGAAACTCTGTACCGACAACGGCGCGATGATTGCGACACTCGGCTGCTTCAAGGCCTTTCACGAACAACCAACCGCCGACCCATTTACACTCGAAATCAAACCAAATCTATCTATGTAGATGTAGTAATATATACTACAATTATACTATTCTACCTCTGTTTCTGCTAGACTAGTTGTGTAACCAGTCTGTCGCTCCCACCACTGTGCGACACCAGGCACAAGAGACGAGATATCGGTTACCAAGATATCAACCTGAGGGTATGACTCGGTGAGCTGTGAGCTCGAACCCGATAAGTCGTATGTTTAGTTTGGTCTCTTTTCATGCGAAAACATTAGTTTTTTGCACAAGTTTGCTCACCAATCATGAATCAATCTTTCATTCCTACCAGTTCAGTCTCTTTCGTATCAGTCGTCGTCCCATAGGGGACTAATACGCTATACTTAAGTTCAAACGTGTGAGAACTGTAACTAAAGGGATTGTTTATGAACGCTCCAAAAGCTTATGATCCAAAACAAAACGAAGAACAAATATACCAGCTATGGGAGAGTCGGCGCGCTTTTGCCCCCGGTGAAGCCAAGGAGCACTTCAGTATCGTTGTGCCGCCCCCTAACGCCAATGCCAATCTCCATATCGGCTTCGGGTTAGTGATGGCTCTCGAAGACATCATGATTCGCTACAACCGATTGAAGGCTAAAGCCACCCTGTTCGTCCCGGGTGCTGATCACGCGGGCTTCGAAACGCAATCCGTATATGAGAAACAGTTGGTTAAGGAAGGTAAAAGCCGTTTCGACTTCTCTCGCGAAGACCTCTATAAACTAGTTTGGGACTTTGTTGCTCAAAACCGTGAAAATTTTCAGTATCAGTTCCGCCGCTTAGGTGCCAGTGTCGATTGGGAGCGCTACACCTTCACGCTTGATGACAAAGTTGTCCGACAGGCCTACGCTACCTTCAAAAAAATGTGGGATGAGGGTTTGGTGTACAGAGGTGAACGTCTCGTGAACTACTGTACTTTTCACGGTACAGCATTTGCTGATATCGAAGTAGAGTACAAACAGGACGCCGGTAAGCTATGGCACATCCGCTATCTGCTCGCTGACGGGAGTGGAGAGATTATGGTTGCCACAACGCGCCCTGAAACCATGCTCGGAGACGTCGCGGTCGCCGTCCACCCAGATGACGAGCGTTACAAGGCCCTCGTCGGTAAAATGGTTAAACTACCCCTAACGGATCGAGAAATTCCGATTATCGCTGATGATTTTGTCGATCAAGCTTTTGGGAGTGGCGCCGTTAAGATTACGCCTGCACATGATCCAAACGACTACGATGTCGCGGGGCGTCATGAACTACCATTGATCACCGTTATTGCCTTCGATGGCACCATGTCTGATGGCGTACCAGAAGCCTACCGTAACCTGTCTACAACAGAGGCTAGAAAAAAAATTGTTACCGATCTAGAATCGCAAGATCTCCTCGATCACGTCGACGATTACACCCACAGTGTCGGACATTGCTACAAGTGTGGAACTGTCATCGAACCGCTCCTCAAAGAACAGTGGTTTGTCGATATGAAACCGCTTGCTACTGTGGCTATCACATCTTTAAAGGCCGACAAAATTGCCTTCTACCCCGAGACCAAGAAAGATCAGCTTATACACTATCTCGAACAACTCAAGGATTGGAATATCAGTCGCCAGATCGCCTGGGGCATCCCCATTCCTGCTTTCCAGAGTGTCGATAACCCGAAGGAGTGGATCTACGACGACCGAGTAACCGAGGAAACGATAGAGGTAAATAGTAAAACATATCGACGAGATCCCGACGTCTTCGATACCTGGTTCTCCAGTAGCTCGTGGCCCTATGTCACGCTCAACTTCCCTGACGGGGAGGATTTCAAAAAATTCTACCCCTTGAGCGTGATGGAGACTGGTGGCGAAATTCTCTACCCATGGGTATCGCGCATGATCATGCTCGGGCTCTACGTCACAGGGGAGATTCCGTTTAAGAGTGTCTATATTCACGGCTACGTGATGGCAGAAGATGGTTCTAAGATGAGCAAGAGTGTCGGTAATACCATCGATCTGATGGAAGTGATCGATCAATACGGCTCCGATGCTGTCCGTATGGGACTCATCGCCGGACGCTCACCAGGGGTCAATCGAGGGTTTGATCGACGTCGGGTCGAAGAAGCCCGTAATTTTGCCAACAAACTGTGGAATATCGCCCGCTATATCGAAGGTGCGATACCAGAAAATACAGAGGTAGACACAAAACCGCAACCAACGACAGCTGCAGACGAGTGGATACTTTCTCGACTGAGCACTGCCATCGAGACGATTACTTCGCTGCTTGATGAATTTCGGTTTGCTGAAGCCTATGAGGCACTCTATCACCTCGTATGGGATGACGTCGCCGATTGGTATATTGAGGCCTCGAAATCAGCACTCAACCCCTCGGTACTGCGCTACACGCTCCGGACGATTCTGACACTCGCTCATCCTTTTGCGCCCTTTATCACGGAAGCCATTTGGCAAACTATCCCCGATAAGACATCCGAACTTCTCATAACTGCTGAGTGGCCGAAACCACCCTCATTTGCTGCCCATAAAGCCGCAGAATTCGCGACCCTTACCGCTGTTATTGGCGAAGTTAGACACATCCAATCAGTACTCTCTACCTCTGGGCACGTCCTATATTACAGAGATAGTCTCCCGCTCCTGCAAGACAACAAAGAGCTTCTACTTCGACTTGCCAAACTTGCCGATGTCAGATCTGTGTCAGACGGTACTGGCTTACACCTCACGACCCTTGATTCTCAGGGGTGGCTAGATATCGAATCCGAACTCGCTGCCTCATATGCACAAAAACTGCAGCAGCAGTTATCGGAGCTCCACAATCTTCAGAAAACACTCGAGGCCCGCCTCGCCAATGACCACTACGTCAAAAACGCCCCAAGTGAGGTTGTGAACGAGACGAAAGATTCTTTGAAAGCCACACAACTACACATCCAACAGCTGACTGAAGAAATTTCCAGATTTAACAATCTATAACAGATATATACTAGCCTAATGATGCTAGCCATAAATGGCTATTCTGGTATGACGACTGCCGCAATCGATGCGAGGAGTAACGTCAGTACGATGACGATGCCAACGGTCACGACGACAGCTGATTGCGTCGCGGCAACCCGCGGTCGGATGTGCTTGGTATAGAGCCAGAAACCCGCCAGTATACTGAGCAATAGTGAAGGGATGAAGGTTTGTCCCATAGTTAGATTGTCCTTTCCTTAATTAATCCGAGTGCTCTACGAATCCGGCGAGCCGATTCTGCGGGTCGATAGTCATCGCACCAGAGCACATGCCATTCGATATGCTCCGCCGCCATCACAAACGATCGACTGTCGTCGATTAATAATATCTCATCAGGTTTTACACCCGCTCGATTCTCGGCAATCTCAAATATCGCTCGCTCGGGTTTGATAGCATGGACCTCCGACGAGTCGACGATCGCGTCATACCGAAGATCGGGGAGTAGCTTGTGAGCCAGGAGTGCATCAAGTAACCCAGGGAAGATATTGCTCAGTAGACCGATTCGGTAGTGTTTGGCGATATCGCGGGCCAGGTCATGCATCGGTGCGTTGGCTTCGACGGCCCCGAGATAGTGTTTCAACCAATCGACTTTTTTGACACCGAATTTGTCAGCCAAGAGTCGATTGAAAGCGGGCAGACTCATATCACCACGGCATGCAGCGTCGTTATAGTGCCAGAAGGTATTCTCAACGAGCTCTAGATTGGCGCCTACTTCTTCAGCGAGCGTCATAAATCCACGTTCGTAGAAATGAACGAGCACGCCGTGGATATCGAAGTAGACAAACTTAACCTTTCTGACGTCGTCTGAAGCCTCGTACAGGCGTTTAGGAGTTTCGGGAGTGACGGACTTCAGTATTGATTCCAGCGGCGTTCCTAGAGCCTCTGAGATAGTGCTAATGGTAAATATACTTGGCGAGCGTATGGCGCCACGCTCGATTTTGGTCAGGGTCGAATAGGATAAATGCGCTTTTTCGCATAATTCTTGCTGTGTCAGTCCGGCCTTTTGACGCAGTACCTGTATACGAGTCCCCAGACTTTTTGCCTCTTTCATGTCTGTATACTAGCACAATCCGGCTAGTAAGCATGAGCCTTGTGTTTTTCTAGCAAGCGCTTACAATACTCAGTCATGGATATATTGCGAGGGTTTATCCGAGTTATTGCGAACTTCACACTCGGGATTTGTTTGGGTCTAGCACTATCACTCACTATCTTTTTCATGACCATCGGCAATCGCCAGCGGTTATTTGGATGGCTCGATAAAGCAGGGACGTACCAAGCGGTCGTCGACTTTGCATCGGGGCGCATTACGGCGGACACGAGTGATGCCAACAAGGCAGCGGTGCAATCCGTCCTCATCACCGCAGGCAAACAAGTATTTACACCAGATTTTTTGCGCCCTACGGCCATGGCATTTTTCAATGGCATATACGACTGGCTCGAGCAAGGACTATCCAAGCCCAATTTCAATATCGACCTAACTGCCCAGAAGAATGCCTTCGCAGATGCCGTCGCTGCTGGCGTCAAAGAAAAAGTCATGACCAAACCAGCGTGTCCCCCAAAGACAGCCGCGCCGACTCAATACGAAGACCTACTCACCGCTGCGTGCCGTCCAAGTACTGCCCAAATAGACGCACTTATCAAGCAGGCTCGATCTGATATAGCAGGGAGCAAAGAATTCCTCGGCACGCCAACTATCACTGCGGATTCTTTGACTGACAAAGGAAGTGGCAAATCAACTTTTGAAAATCTGTCTGAACTTCCTAAATCATACCGATTGGCACGAAAGCTCGTGTATGTATTCTGGGCTATCGTCGTGGCAGATATCGTCCTACTGGTGCTTGTTATCAAAGACAAACGCAAAGTTATGCGCGGATTTATGTGGCGCGGGTTCTTCGTCGGAGGGGGGTTACTCCTGACCGGTCTTGCTGTCTATCACTCTGCAACCTATTTCACGAGTGAACGACTGAAATTTACTGGAGATCAGAAAGACATCTACGAAAAACTTAGTCGCCCCTTGATCGCAGTTATCACACAGGATTTTGGCCGTCTGAGTATATATTTTGGTGCGCCTATCTTCTTCGTCGGCATTGTGCTCGCCATCGTCTTACTTGTCACACGCCAGAAATCCGCTGCTGAGCCGGATATCAAACCAGTAAAAGCCAAGCAACCAGAACCGCCCGTTGTCGACGACGTTCCACCTGCTCCGATGCAAGATGTCGTCGCCAAACCGAGCTACAAGACCAAATCAAAACGTTAGTTTCTGGGCCATCTCCGCTAGCGCTTCGTGATCGGGTTCGATCCGCATGCGCTCGGTGTTATAAAAATCCTCCGGAATATCGCAGGGAATGACATGGATGTGAGCATGAGGCACATCGAAACCTTCGATCCTCAAGCATGCCCGCTTCACGCCGAGAACTTCTTTGATACGCTTCGATACTTTTTTCACGGCGGCAAACACTGCCTGATATTCCTCGTCGGAAAGGTCATCAAAATGATCTACTTGTGATTTCGAGATGACCAGCGTGTGACCCGGACGGATAGGGTGAATGTCGAGAATAGCAATGATACGATCATCTTCGTATATCTTGTGCCCTGGGATCTCGCCTTTGATAATTTTGGTAAATACAGAATCTTGCATAGTTGTATTCTAGCAGACCCGCCTCGAGAGGGGATTCTCGAGGCGGAAAAGGAAGCAGCAAAGCAAGGTCGTCGAAGTTTTGCTACTCGACTGCAAAACTACGACGACCTTGCTTGTACATGCTGACGTGGCGGAGAGACAGGGATGACGCTTCGCTATTCCGTCGCTCCAGTGCTCGAAGCAGGACTTCTGCGCGCTTCACTCCTTACGAACCCTCCGCTCTCCGCTATACAGCGGATCGCTCTTTCGGGTTCAAATCCCCACCCATCAATCATCCGCCTTAGCTCCACACAAGTGGAGCGACAGCGGATGGCGGAGAGACAGGGATTCGAACCCTGGGTACCGTTGCCGGCACACTGCTTTTCGAGAGCAGCACCTTCAACCACTCGGTCATCTCTCCAGCGCCATCATTATACCGACTGCTTGCTACAGATGAAAAAAGTTTTGATAATCGAGAATCGACTGATAGACTAATCCGGACATTGTCGTACATTCACTAGAGAAAGAAACGTTAAACTTTCGTCCTAGGGTTTCCGGCTTCAACCGCAGCGAAATACGCCGAACGGTAGACCTATAAAGTCGGTTGCCCGCACCAAAACCACCTTGTGGATGCCTTAGAACTGGTATCTGCTAAACACCACAAAGGAGTTCTGATGCGGCAAATGTCATCGTTCACAATTCGGCGGACGTGCGTTCTCGCGCTCGTCCTACTCTGCTTCATCGGCATCAATCAAGCTCAGGCTTTCATCCCAGATGAAGTTCTGACTGAAGTGATGATGCCTGCCACGATCGAACTGCCCGTTCAGGACGGTTCGTCGGTACGCGCCCTACTCGGTACCAACGAAGATGTATTCGTTGCCTCGATACCGGTCACGCCAACCCGGCAGCCCACAGAACCCGCTTCACAGCAGAAGGCCCAACCTGGGAGCGTACCTCTTGGGTCGGGTAGCGGCGACGTCTACTTCTGGCTCCGTGAAGCGTCAGGGCGCTACGGCCTGAGTTACTCGTACTTGCTCAGTATCGCGACGTGCGAGAGCAGACTCAGCCGCACAGCTCGAAAGGGCAGTCACATCGGCATCTTCCAGCAAGCTTCTGGGTACTGGCGAGAGCGGGTGGGTCAGTACAACCAACACAACGCCGTGAAGGTTAGTGGCGACATCTACTCAGTGAGGGATAACGTCCTGGTGAGCGCCTGGATGCTATCTGGCAACCCATCCGCTCGGAAATACCACTACGGTCCGCAGCACTGGGTGTGTCGAGGTTCTAGAAGATGAGAGCATGAAGCAGAGCAGGGTCGTCCACAGTTCGCTGTATAGTGAAGGTGAGACGACCCTCGCTCGCGCCACTTTCTTGGGTCTATCTCAAGGAGCAACAGTGGTGCGATTTTATTTGATCCAATCCTCAAGACGGCCAACGGCAAGACCCTGCGAGTCAACCTCGGTCGTAAAGGCCTTCAAATCATCCATGATCTCGGGTCGAAAATGCATGAGTATGATGTCTCCCGGTAAAAAGTGATCGCCCACCTGATACTGGATACTACCTCCATTGACTTTGGCGTGCCACTGAATGATGGCCTTGATCCCACAAGCGGTGGCTGCACGTCTCGTGTTGTCGTTGTATTCACCATAGGGCGGACGCAAAAACGTCGGTCGTCGACCAAATTGTTTGGCTATGATGTCTGATTGCCCGCATATCTCTTTTCTTTGCGCCTCATAACTCAGCTTCGGCAACTGTGGATGGGTCAGCGTATGGTTCTCGACGGTATTGCCAGCTTCTGCTACGAGTCGCCTGAAATACCCATAGTCGTTGCCAGCTATCGAATTTGTCAAAAACAAGGTGAATGGATAGTGATGTTCTGTGATATACACAAGCGCCTGGTCGCTTTTGACGAGACCATCATCTATGCCCAGGAAGACAACATGCTGCGTGGTCGAAATCCGATAGTACACAGGGGCGAGGGAAGTCGGAGACACAACGATGGGTGTAGGTTTCACCTCAGTGGGTTGTGATTGGGCTGGCGTGTCGGTTTTGGGCGTTACAGTTTTTGAAGGTAGCTGGTCATGAATATCATCAGGAAGTACATCTTGTACTTCAGTAAGCTGGCGTGTCGGTGACAGATGTTCGAGAACAGTCGGCGTGAATGCCGCAACGATCACAAATGCGAATGACAGCGAAACAAGCAGCAATGATCGAGATCTGGCAGTCGAACGCAGGTACTCCATGCCGTGTCGAGCAAGCTTGTGGCTCTTTTTGACCACGAAGTGTGGGTGAAAGTGTCGCACCACCACACTTACCGTTTCGGTGTCAGCTTTTCTATCATTTGAGCGATGCGCTTGGCACGCGTTTCGGGCTTCTTGGCTGAGGTGATCCACGTGATGTACTCGCGCTGATGCGAAGAGGGGAGATCAAACCATACCGCCTGCGCCGGGGGCTGTGAGTCGAGCGCTTGATAGACGTCTTTCAAATCCGCAAGCGATGTCATAATGGTGGTATTATAACAGATTGTGACCCCAAGGCATACAGGGGTAGCTGTTTCGAATTGTCTGTGTTAAAATTACCCCTGTTACGCACCCGTAGCTCAGCTGGATAGAGCGTTGGCTTGCGGAGCCAAAGGTCGTAGGTTCGAATCCTGTCGGGTGTACCAATTCAAGGACCCTCCAAACGGAGGGTTTTTGAATTGGTCTATACTTACTGGATCGTCCGGAGACCTGGCATAGAATGCCAGCAGTCTTCGAATGTCGGGTGCACCACAAAAATAACCGTCATAAGACGGCTATTTTATGTGCTCATGATATGATTCGTGCGTGACGACAAATGACTCATCGCCCCAGACTTTTAGTACAAGACTGCGAAAATGGCTCGCAAGCAAGGAGCCCAAAACACTGGGTGACCTCTACGAAGAGTTTGATGACAAAAGCTTCGCGCTTTTTTTCCTCATACTCATGGCCATACCTGCGCTGCCACTTCCAACTGGAGGGGTCACGCATATATTTGAAATCATCACCATGCTCCTGGCTCTAGAGATGGTTGCCGGAAGGCGTACAGTGTGGTTATCGCGCGCATTGCTTCGCAGGCCGCTAGGCAAAACACTGCAGGATCGTGGCCTTCCAAAATTGATCACGTACATACAAAAAGCGGAACGATTCTCTCGACCACGATTGTCAGGGTGGTTACGAAATCGGGAATTCCTCCGGCTGGTCGGACTTTTGGTCCTTGTGCTCACTATCGCAGCCTTTATCGCACCGCCTTTTAGTGGACTTGATACGCTTCCGTCGCTCGGTGTCGTATTCGTAGCATTCGCTTTGATGTTCGAAGACATCATATTGCTACTTATTGGATTGCTCTGTGGCCTCGTGGGCGTTAGTCTGATGGTAGGACTAGGTTCTGTGCTTGTGAGATTGTTTTAGAAGCGTAGACGACTCGAGAGACGCTCGACAAAGTCGGGTTGGGATTGATTATGGGGAAGGTGGAGACTCAAAAGTGTGACAATTTTTTCTTCATCTTCAGGTGCATAGTACAGTGACAACGGCGGCATGAAACGCTTGAGAGGGGATAGAAGAACACTCGACATAGCACCCTCGCTGATAATCGCAAATGAACGAAACTGATCATAGAGATACGATTTGTCGCCAACTTGCACGCCTTTGGAGTTCAAGCTATATGCAAGGGTTCGAGGCTGTTTTGAAGCAAACACCCACACGGCCACACCCATGACCGCTATGACAACGGGCGCCATCCAGTCACGCGTCAAAAGATACGTCCCAGCCGTAACAACACCGATGGCCGCCGCAAGTCCGATATACCATGACGCTTGTTTGGGGTGGTGTACGTACTCGGATGCCTGCCACGACACCGTGAGATCGGTATCAGCAAACGGAGCATCGCTCATGCTATCTGCATACGATCCATTCTCGTATTCTGCACCCTCTGCCTGCGTCTGGTCCATGTCATAAATATTGTAGCGAATCGTGCCATAAAAGCATAACGGCGACGAGCAACAAAACACCCAAGACTTTGCCTGGCGGCGAGAGGGATGACGCTTCGCTATTCCGTCGCTCCAGTGCTCGAAATCAAGATTTCTGCGCGCTTCACTCCTTACGAACCCTCCGCCTTCGGCTCTTTCGGGTTCTCACCATCTCAGAAATTCAAAAAGGCCTGTCAGATGACAAGCCTTTTTGAATGGCGGAGAGAGAGGGATTCGAACCCTCGCGAGGAATTGCTTCCCCCTAGCGATTTAGCAAACCGCCCCCTTCAGCCTCTTGGGTACCTCTCCTTAAAATGGTTGCCAGTATCACAATGTATTGTGGTACTGGTGAATATTTTAAGAGGTTATTTAAAAATGTTGAAGGGGGCTTGACCACTAAAGCCCATAAACTGCTGGTAGCGGTTTATGTTTTCCTTGCTTGGCCTCGAGCGAATCCGCGATCAACGCGGATGGAGCGAGAGCTTATATCGTGTCCTTGGGCACCTCTCCTCGTCAGCGTGTAATGGAGAGGGTGGGATTATAGCTTCGCGCAGGGTCACTTATATTTCTTCATAGAAGCAGTGACTCTGGCTCATCATATAATTCTCCTTGAACAGGCGAATTATCGAACTCGTTCTGTTAAGCCCTACCTATTCATCATACTTTTTTGTCCCACCTTTGGCAGAACAAAAAAGTATGGCGGAGAGGGTGGGATTCGAACCCACGGTACCTTTCGGCACGCCTGTTTTCAAGACAGGTACCTTCAACCACTCGGTCACCTCTCCCCAAATGAACTGAAAACAGATGAGATTATATATCATTCACCCCTATGAGAGCTATAGACTAATTTCATTGAAGTAATTCGTTCGTATACGATGTCTCAGGTATCCAAGTCAATCATTCGAGATAGGGGAATAACAGTTACGTAGAGGATAAGTGTCCCACTTGTTGCGTCTGTAACAGCGCCGTTTTGATGGCCGTCTTGTGACACGACTACTTTGAACGGGTTTGCTCCAGTAAAAAGATGGCTCTGTCCATATCCAGGTGCTGTCCCATCTTGATTGTATAGTGTTAGAACTGTACGAAGCGTAGGGTGATAGTCTTCATACGCAACACCGTTGCTTTCTACATAACCGCCAGATGCAATATCAAGCGGGCTAGCCCACCATTCATACAGCCCACGGAAGCCGAAACCATCGTCAGTTCCGACATCAAATTTTGCGATCCCGTTGTATCCATCAGGCACCCACGGTTCTACCTCGTACAACAAATCACCTGACGCTGTATTAAACAGGGTAATACCTGCAGCAAGTTGTGAAGGCGTGAACGTACCTCCGGTACCATCGCCTACGGTAATGGTCTTTTTGTATGTCACTGCAGAACCGAGAGTTATCAAGCCGTCGAGCGCCGAACTCTTCAATGTTCCGTCGGTATTATGAGAGACACTTAAATAATCATTGAGGATAGTACCCCAATTACCATCATCTGCGCCTACTGAAGGAAGGCGGGACATGACGATTAAATCCTATTGTTGCGACGAAGTATTCTTTTGACTACGAAGTATGCCAGTATGAGCAGGGCAAGCAGTAGGGAAATAGTGATGGGTGAGAAGACGACCCTCAAGAAGCCGTTGTCGCTCGGAGAAGTAACTGCCGGTGCGGAGACTGGGGGTTTATAAGTTGTTTTATTTTCATTCGATGTTTCAGCGGCAGGAGTTGTGGTGTCGGCGGTTGCGGCATCCGACGATGTAGTCGTTGAGCCACCGGAAGACTTTGTAGTACTAGACGAGGTTGCAGGACAGGCGTCGTTATATGTACTATTGCCATACGTGCCGCATCCATAGGGTGTTGCAAAAACGAGTACTGGAGCTACAGCGAACGTCGCCAAGCATGCGATTAACGTTGCCTGTAATTTATGAGATAAATGACTAAATACTTTGTTCATCCAGTTTGCAATTCTCATAATAGCTCTTTATAGTCATATTGTAGCAAGTTTTGGAAAGGAAATGCTAATGTTTGGTAAAACTGAAGAACTTATAATTATCCTACTGATCCTACTTCTCCTCTTTGGTGCAAAGAAGCTCCCAGAGATCGCCCGCAGTATCGGTGAGGCTGGCAAAGAAGTTCGCAAAGGCTTTGCTGGAGATGCACCTGAAGCAGACAACAAAAAGTCTGACTCTACAAAGAAATAACAATTGATAGCTATGGAGCATGTAGGGAAGTCGGAGGAAAAACCTCAAACACTTCATGATCATGTTCGTGAATTGCGTCGACGCCTGTTATGGCCTGCACTTGTTTTGGTAGCTGGCGGATTCGTAAGTTATTATTATCACAAGCAAGCGATTGAATTTCTAAAAGCCCCACTTCACGAGTCTCTATACTACACATCACCTACGGGTGGTTTTAACTTTGTCATGAAGATCTGTTTTATGGTAGGACTCTTAGCGGCCCTACCAGTACTTATATACAACGTGACT
>CAZWNK010000014.1:0-15667 GCA_964635445.1 uncultured Candidatus Saccharibacteria bacterium
GGCGCACTAGCCAAATGAGCTACTCGCCCTAGTCGGCCTTGACCGTCCGTTCCCGACAAGAACAGACAGGATTATACCGTTCACCCCTGATAACTGCAACCTACTCGTCTTTATCGACCGTATACAGTGTCACTTTTGCATAGCCTTTTTGCAGACCATAGTCCGTCTTGTGCCAGGTAAGCGGGATTTTTATCTTTTCTTGGTTTTCTTCAAATACCCAGACCCGACCATTTTTGATCTCGAGATCATTGGGGTCGTGGATCATCAGATCTTGGCGATCATACATGAGCGCCATATTCCCTATCGGTTGTGGCTGGAGTTTTGGCTCATAGAGTCTGAATTCTGGACTAGTCACGCCATGTCGTTCGTAGTACCGAGCGTCATACCACGTCCAGAGACTTGATGACACGATCGTATCGTCTGAGCGGCGGTTTTCCCGGACATATGTGCTGAGTTGTTTCATGGAGAAATAATCCTTACTGAACCAGCCGGTGTTGTTGCCCCATATCATGGCGTTGCTGATGCCATAGACGAGACTACCGAGTAGCGCGACAGTCGCAAACCAAACTTTACGACTCTTGGGATTGGCCTTGATGTAATAAAACCAGCCAGCACCCACCAAACCATAAAACAACGGCAAGATCGAGACCAAATAGCGCTCATGAAAGACCGAGTTGAGTGGCGGCAACGACAAGACCACGAGCAAGACGGGTGTCGTGAGGAGGATCACGATCAATGGACGAAGACTGTTTTGGACCCCTTCTTTATTCCGAAGTGCTCGCCAGAACCAGACCAGTGCCACGAGCAGACAAATGAAAGCGACAGAATACCAATGATTGAGCTGCCATTCTTGACGAAGCCAGAAGATATTGGACAATGTCGAAAATGGTGTACGGTATGAGACTGGTCCAATCCAAAAACCATTTTGCACGTCGCCAAATTGATGACGAAGCTTCGGCAGCCACGGTAAGAATGCCAAACCCATACCGATCACCGAATAGCTATACCATCGATATGTATGCCAAAAAGCCGTCCAGGCTTCGCGAAACCACTGCTTCAAGCCTGCCGGCTGTTTGCTGCGCTTCACTTCCCATAGGAGGATGAGTTTGTGGGCTACGAGTACGAGAATGCCGAAGTACTGTGTATAGATGATGGCGGTAATAAGCAAGAAATATACGACCGTCCGCCACAGTACGGGTTTTTTCATATTCGCCAAGAACGCATAGGTCGCTCCGACGGATAACAGCGCTAATACGCCGTACATGCGTGCTTCCTGGCTATAGCGAAGCAGCATCGGCGAACCAACCAAGATAATAGCGCTCCAGCGAGCTGCCCGTTCACCAAACTGGCGTTGCATGAGATACATCGTGAGCAAGATCGCAGCCGCCATACAGACCAGACTCATGCTACGCAGCGCGACGATCGAATCACCAAATACCAGTGACCAGCCTTTGAGCAACAGATAATACAGCGGCGGATGGACATCATGAGCAGTCCTCATGACAATCTGACGAGGTCCGTACTCGATCGTCATAGCTGAGAAGCCTTCATCGTGCCAGACACTCCACTTCCCAATCGTAGCCGCCGATAAACCAACAAACACGAGTAGTGTCAGAAGAAAAAATCTGAGATTGGATTTATGCTTTGTCATAGATTCCTTGTTTGCGATTCTTGCGGATCTGGATCAGCTCTTTGAGTGTCCGGACGCTAGCCTTCCAGCTCGACTCCCCGACCAACCCATTGTCGATCTTGGGATCGTGCCAATCGCGAATCGGCATTTTCTTCAATTTTAGCTTAAGTTTACGGGCGATGACTAGTACTTCGATATCAAATCCCCAGCCCATCACGGTGAGTTTCTCAAATATGTCATGCGCAGACTGCTTAGTAAATGCTTTAAAACCACACTGCGTATCAGGCACACTCGGCAACACCATGAGTCGCGTCAGGAGATTGGCACCCAGAGATATTAGGACGCGGTAGCCATGATGGATGGTACGCAAATTCCGCACACCGATGACGATGTCTGATCCTTCTTCGAGCACTTTGAACGCAGGCATGATATGCCACTCTGGCGTGGCGAGGTCAGCATCCGTGAAGAGTATGTAATCCCCTCGAGCTGCCATGATGCCGGCTTGCACATCCCGCCCCTTACCTACCTTCGGACCAGGCTCGATGAATTGAAAATGATCAAAGTGACTCTTGCGGTCCTTTACGATTTTGGCAGTATTGTCCTTGCTATCTGCCGTCACGACGATGACTTCGGTTTCTTCGAGTGCATCACAACTCAGCAAATATATTGCCAATCTATCTAGGGTCCAGCCGATGACCGCTTCTTCCTCCAGAGCTGGAACGATGATGCTATAGCGTATTGTAGCCATTATCGGTAAGATCATAGCATGAAGCGCTTACTTCATCACAGAGTTGTTCGATTTGCCGGCGTCGGTGTCCTCAATACACTGATCGACTTCGTCTTACTCAATACCATGATCGCGATCACCCACACCCATAGCGAACAAACGATACGACTAACGCTGTTCAACGCCATATCCGTCAGTATCGTCGCTTGCATCAGCTTCTTCCTCAACCGCAAAGTCGTCTTCCGACATAGTGCCGACGAGACACCAGCACATCATATATTTGTATTTATCGGGATCACCCTGGCAGGTCTCTTCCTCGTCAACGAGCCACTATTCGCTTTGACACTTCATTTTGATCACGCTCTCGCCACCCTGGCTCTAAGTATTTTCAAAGCCATCCACATCACGTTCTTCACAGAGAACTTCTTCCGCACCAATATCGCCAAAGCCCTAGCCACCTGTGGCAGCTTGATTTGGAATTATCTGCTATACAAGCGGTTCGTATTCAAAACAGATCAGAACGAATAGCCAAAATTCTCAATATCTTTTTTGAATCTTTCAGCAACAATCTCTCGTGTTTCATCGGTATAGAATTCCCTGTAGTTCTTTTGCCTTGTTGTGTTGAGATGAGGAAGTTGGTGTGGAGGTAATCCAACTTGCACTAAAGCATAGTTGAAATCGGTTTGCAAACTCTCAAATCGACCAATGAACTTCACTGCGATATTACCTTGGTCATCAGTGAAATAGTCATACTGTGGACGAATGAAGCTTTTTCGATAAGCGAAGCCACCCCTTTGTTCCGTGATAGTATCCGTACAATTACGTATAAAATCTTCGAATGAAGAGGCATGTTCGTGCACATATTCCCAGAGTTGATTAGGTTTGTTAGGTGGAGTTTCTTGAATCATGACATACCACGAGACTAGCCTATCCCAAGGATTGCGAACGAAGCCGAACGTAAAATAACCTTCCCAAGCAACACGCCCAAGCTTTTTAATACCGTCCTCTGCATAGGCATGTCTCTCAAGAAGCATGCTGCCACCCAACTCACGTGTCAGATAATCTTCAACACTCATCCCAGCAGCTTTTTGATTATGAACAAATATTAATTTTGGTTCTTCAACTTGAATCATGAGTTAATAATAAACTACTTTCGATAACTCTCGGCGATCCGCTCAAGATATCTGATGTTATGGACCGAGGCGAGGGCGCCGGCCAGCGGTTCTTCAACTTTGAATTGGTGACGAAGCCAAGAGCGCGAGTACCCTTTCTGGCACGTCTGGCAATCACAGCCCTCTTCGATCGGACCGAGATCGTGCGTATAGACCGCGGATTTGAGATTAATCTGCTTGTCGCCCTCCAGCCATACCGTGGAGTGCCGTGCATTGCGAGTCGCGAGAACACAATCCGCCATATCAATGCCCCGCTCGAACGCATAGCGAAGATCAATCGGGTGCCCGACACCCATCAGGTAGTGCGGACGCGTGGGATCGTATTTGTCGCTCAGAAAATCCAGCATCTCGTGCATTTCCTGGCGCGGTTCACCGACAGATAGTCCGCCAATCGCGATACCGTCGACGTCCGTCGACTGGACAAATTCTAGACTCTTTGCACGAAGTTCTTTGTCTAGCCCGCCCTGCGCGATACCGAACAGTAACGGCCGTTCTTTCATGCCTTTGGTTTGTTTTTTAAACTCCTCGATAGATCGAATCAGCCAACGATGGGTGCGTTCCAGCGCTTCAGGCGTCCTGTGGCGGGACTTTTCATCCAAACCCGTCAGATCGTCGAATGCCATGATGATGTCGCTCCCGAGCGCCAGCTGGATGCGAATCGACTCTTCGGGCGAGAGGAATATCATGTCACCAGTCTTGGGGTCTTTGAACTTCACACCGTCTTCTGTGATCTTGCGTACGTGCGCGAGAGAAAACACCTGGAATCCCCCCGAATCCGTTAGGATTGGACCCTCCCATCGCATGAAGGCATGCAAGCCACCATGCGACTGAATTATTTTCTCTCCCGGTTGCAGATGAAGATGGTACGTATTACCGAGGATTATCTGCGCGCCGGTCGTTTTGACTGCTTCACTCTCGAGGTTTTTGACCGTACCACGAGTGCCGACTGGCATAAATGTGGGCGTCTGAATAGTACCAGCTCGGGTCTCGAATGACCCGGCTCGCCCGCTTACGCCAAATGTCTTTGTTGTTGTAAACACCCGCTCATTTTACAGGGGTGGACGCTTTCTGACAATTGACATAATAGTCTTATAATGTTATCATAAGCGTGTTAATGTGAGGTTTTATGAGTACAACCCCTCGGGGTGGTGTTCTGATGGAGTTTACGTTGTTTTACGAAGAACTCCCGTCAATTAGCAAAAAAGTGAAGCGCTTGGGTCGTAAATCAACCCGCGCCGATCATCAGTAAAAACAGCCCGATTGGGCTGTTTTTATATACCTCAGTCGACTTTTCCCACACCTTCCACGGACTTATCCACTAGCTTTATATATAGCGATATGTCAACATATATACATGTTTTGTATAAACTGTCATGCTGAGACGCGGGTCGCCAATAGTCGAACGATGAAGAAAGAACCCCTCGTCTGGCGGCGTCGAAAATGCCCGGCCTGCGGTACGATCGTCACGACGCGTGAGAAGCCAGACATGACGACGATACAGGTCAAAAAACGCGACAGAGCCACCACTCCCTTCTCCCGCGCCAAGCTATTTGTGAGCATCATGAAAAGCCTTGATCATTCCAAAAAAGCCGCGGATGACGCCGATGCCATCACCGATACGGTCCTGCGGCATATCTACACAGACATAGACAATAATTCTGTATCAACCGAGACGATAGCGAGGGCTGCTATGACTGTTCTCAGACGCTTTGATGCGACTGCCTTCGTGAAGTATGCATCGTATCAATCCCACCTAGTCAGCTCTCGTGAGTTGAAAAAAGCCTTGTCGGATTACTGATATGGTGCTAAAAAGTACACACTAACAGAGACGTCACATGGACAAGAAAACTTGGGATCAGTTACGATCCATTCCTCTCATTGATAAAACAAGAGATGCAGAACGTATTGTGTATGAAGACTTACAAAATAGAGCTTTACTGCTAATTGAGCTCAACAAATTATTCCTACTCAATACGGCCATACGCATATTTCGACATCCGAGGGCGGACCTTTAATACCTCGATTGATGAGATCGAGATACCACTGACACTCATCATCGGATTACGCATCGGTCATGTATCGGGCGAGTCGCTCGTTGCAACTATCGGCGAGAGACGAGCACTCGAGAAAGATGGCACTGTTGATAGTAGTCTCTATGTATTTCCAACTCCCCGACTCCACGTCGTCGAGTTTACGAAAACTTCAGACGACAGGATCATTCCGCGCGAGACACCCCCGCAGCCAATCGAACAGCTGACAGACCAAATCGTCACCGATTTTCAGGTGCCATATCACCTCGCTCAGCTTGTAGCACCCCAGTAGCTACTCGTCCCCCTTATGCTTGCATCGCCTTAGGTGGAAGTTCTACACTCTAGTGACAACATGAAAAGACAACGCTGGGAACATCTGACAGGAGTACCGCTACCCAAAGAAAAAAGTGAGGTCAGTAAGGAACATGCCGAAGATGCCGCAAACAGACTTCTGTTCACTCGCACGCTCGAGCTCTTAAACTTATGGGCGCGTATGGAACACCGCGCAATTGATTACCGAGAGTGTAGACTGAATGCACTACAAATACCTCTCGACAGAACTAACATCCCTCCCAGGCTTACTATTGGGAGAGATGCCACTCATAGAGTTACCAGAGAACTAGTTATGCATCTTGGAATAGAGAAAGAGGCAGCTTGGTGGCAACACGAACCGCAAATGGTCGTTTACGAAGAGCCCCGCTTCACTATTGTGACGACAACAGATAACGGAGAATCTGAAACCGAAGGTGTTGATCTTTTGACTGATACCATACTTTTCATGTATGGAGATCTGAGAGAGTTCGAAGGTTTCTGCGCCAAAGTTGGCCTTCGCCCTACGCCTGAACCGGAGCTTCCTGCTTGTCCTTCTTCACTGCCTTCTCTGTAACATCGAATTTGCCAACATACCAGCCAAACATCAGTCGCGTTTGAGCATTTAGTGAGGTCGTCGACGAGTAGACAATTCCCACGATCGGCATCCACGCCCACTGCAGGATCATCCAAAGACGTTTCGACTGGCGATAGCGTGCAGGCTTGGGAGGTAGTGTTTTCATGCTGAGATATAGCACGAGAAAGATGCCAAACATAGCAAGGAACTGTGCACGACTGAGAACGATAGGAAGCTGATAGATCAGAAAATTGCTTTTCGCACCCCTATTGGCGATCATTGGGATCCAGCCGCCAAACCCTAGGATAATTGGTGCGATAGCCCAGCTCACGTGACCTTCGAGCAAGCGCAAGAGCTTGATGACGACATCGGGCTTTGGGATGTCATTGGGTTGAAAAAGCGCTTTGTCAGAGAGGTATGCAACATCTGAGGCACCCCATGCCCAGCGGCGAAGCTGGATAAACTGCGCCTTGATCGTCCGCTTCAATGTCGCTGCCAACACAGCATCTTGGTAGATCGGCGTGAAGATCGGGACAACCTGATGGTGGCCATCATATCGAACATAGGTTCGCCAGAACTGATGTCCGTCCTCGACGATCGTGCGGACACTCCAGAAATCTGTATCGACAAGTGTTTCCATGCTCTGCGCATGCGAAGCAAAGTTGCGCAGCATATGTGGTCGGAGGGTTTGGATCACTTGCCAGAAAGAGTTGCCGGTCGCGATGACGCGCATCGGTGCCGGCGCGTCCCAGATGTTATTGAGAAACATAGGGATCGGCTGGAATGACGTATATTTGCGCTCAGGACACATCATATAGGTATATGCGAGATTAGCGAGATACTGTGTGTCGCAGCGATGATCCGAGTCCAACGTCGTCACGATCACCCGTTCGGATTCGATACCTTCTTGTCTGAGGAATTTCTGTAGCTTTCGGCCAGCATACGTGATGTTGCCACCCTTCCCTTGCAGTTCCCCGTATCCGAGCTCTTTGGGGTGTTTGATAGCCATAGCGTAGCCAAAACGATCTCCATATTCCTCGATAAGATATCGAGCGGTTTCTTCGGTCTCCGACCCCCCTCGTTCTTCATAGGCCAGCACGAAGATGACTTTGTCCATGGGATAGTTGCTCTTGAGAAGTGATTGAACTGATGGTTCGAGTATATCTCTCGTCTCGTTGTAGGTCGCCATGACGATAGCGTGATAGATATCGCCACTTTTTAGTGGCACCTGGTCATCGGCTCGATGTGCCAAGATGCGCAGATTACGGAAATGATGTCGTTCCACGCGGGTCGTTCGTTTGCGTGCTTTCCACCTTTTCAGTGATTCTTCAGGAGTATCAAGATCTTCGAGTAACGGCATCCAGTTAGCTTTTTTGTAATCCACCATGATCCGGTAGCCCTGGATGACACGTACTGCCATAGAAGCCGCTCGGAAGAAGAAAAACATCGTGTACGCGATGATGAAGTACGCTGCAAGCACCGGTGAAAAGAGACTGACAACAAACGGAAATGCGATGAGCGACCAGCTTATAAGTCCTGGTAACGCTTCGAAGAAACGATATCGAAGATTACGGTCTTTTGGTAGTGGGATTTCGATATCAGTCACATCGTACCTTTCTTTTAGAGCGAAAGCAGCGCACTCGTTACTCGAAGCGCCAGGAGTGATATGAGCAAACCATAGAAAACGATCAGCTTGGCAGCACCTGGGTTTTTGTTATACACCCGCATACTGATGATGATGTGTGCCACAGCACTGATTACGAAAAAAGACGGAAACACATATAGGTGATACCATGGGGCTCGGTCCAAATCACTGACATACCTGATAGGCACGGGGAATTCAGAACTATGGATACGAACGACCGTACTGATCACTCCGATCGCTGCCACTATCACGGCTACCACAAACAAGCTCAACATCGACTTGTCTTGAAAATATCGACGCGTGGTCGTAAATAAAGTCATTTCCTGTCTATTATAACCCATGCAGTGAGGGGATTCGCTGCATGAAAAGCGTAAGAATTGCTGAAGTCTGGAAGTTAAAACAGCTTCCGCTGTTTTAACGGAAGCCGTAGCGCAATTCTAAGCTGGTGCGGGTAGAGGGAGTCGAACCCTCGTTTCATCCTTGGGAAGGATACATAATGGCCGTTATACGATACCCGCTGGAGCCGAAGACGGGATTCGAACCCGTGACATCCACTTTACGAAAGTGGCACTCTACCAGCTGAGCTACTTCGGCCTATCTAGCGGGGTTATGGTAGCAAAATTATAGGGACAGCGGAAGCCTAATTCTCAAACCAAACTAACTCACCATTTTGGCAGTGAGTGTCGGGCATACCTTCAGAATCCTGGATACTAGCCGGGACTCGAGGTTCGGCAGGTTCGGTATGCGGATCGAGATATTCACACGAACCATCACCTCGCCCGTCAAAACCAAGTTCTGCATGTTTCAGATTGATATATGGACAGGCTATACCGTCGATGCGACACGTCAGGATTCCGAGCGCATCCTTCACTTGCTGCCTACAAAACACAGTTCGTTCATGCAGTAGCCAATCTTCAGCACTTGGCACAGCTCCAGCTGACAAGCGACGTAGCATATTATCTCCCACGCTTCGGATTAGGGGCTATTCTGTGTCCGGTGACTCGGGGACAATACGTTATTCCCATACACGCCGCGGCACATACCTGACCAGCAAATGACTCGACATGGGATGACTCATTACCCGGCTCGTTCACTTCCCCGGGTCCCGAACAGGGACGGTCGATTTGACTTGCAGCATCTGGTTCAGGACATCCTGGACATGGTGGCGGTATCTCTGTTGGTCTTGGTGGTGCTTCTGGTAATGGAGGCATATAGCTTCGTTCAAAAACACTATACCAAATGATGCGGGACTTGAGTAGAGGCTAGTGACCGGGATTGATAGTTACCTGTGTCGCCGTGAAAGTACCGTTATTGACCGTGCCAGATACAAACACTGTATCATTGATCGCAACCGTAGACCCGTTCGTATACTGCGTCGAGTCATTGACGGTGATGCTATTGGTCGTACCATTCCCCGCTATCGTGAAATTCTTGCCATCAACTTTCGTCACAACACCTGTCAGGCGATTTTGATTATCGTCCATCATGCCGCCCCGGAAACCAAATCCACGCATTCCTGGGCCGCCATTTCTGTCTATAGCGATATCACGCCTGATCGTATCTCGTGCCAATACACCTGGATGTTCACGCACAAACCCAAACGTTAGCAGGCCTACGCCCAACATTAGTACGATGCCACCCCCTACGACGATCGCGACGATCGTCACAAGGTTCTTTTTGACATGAGCATCAGTTTGTATAGGGCTAACTTTTTTATCTACTTCTTTGTCCATATGTTCCTCCTACGGACATCATAGTCTACCGCTCACCTGAAGGAACGCTGAATAGTTCTATGCGGCGTTCGGAAGCTCTCGTCCGACTGATCGCTTCTGCAAAAATAAGTATCTTCCGGCTGTCGGGATCTTCATCGATTTACCGTTTAACACGATAGTCGACTTCTCCCCGCTATAAATTTCTTCGAGCTTGTCCCACATGCTATTGGCTGGAAGAACTTCTGGATTACCAAACATATCTTTCTTTCGCTCTATACCACCTACAATTTCTAGTCCTACCTGGGATAAAGTGTCGGGGTTAAAGTGTCTAAAATCCTGTGTTGCATATGTATCACGCACCACCACAGTACCGCTATCTGCCAGAACCCGACTCACCTCACTCAACAGCTCCATACTGCGCACCGAGTCAGAGCTAACAAGCGGATCACCGACTACATTACTAAGAACTATTTCATCGGCAACACCCGACGGAAGACCGGTTTCTGCATGGTATTCTCCTTCATACCAGAGCTCTCCATTGCTGTCCTGTTTTACCCGACCGCCAAGATCGTGAGTAAGGAAGAAGATGTTATTTTCAGGCGCAATTGTGCTTTTAAATTCTTCAACACCTTGCCGTTGGGCGCCTCTAGTATCTCGCATCATTGGCTCTATACCGATATATGCCGACTTACCCATAAAACGATCGGGATCTTTTCGAGCAATTGGGGTAGCACCATGACCAAACTCGACCACAAGAAGATCGGATTTAGTTTGACGCTCATTTAAGTATGCGTCTGGGTCGAATTGTTGAGGTGTTTGTATTTCATGAGCCTCGTAAGAGGTTGTACTCATGATTTCATACTAGCATAAGCTTGTTATTTTGTCAATTTTGACTCAATCTGTCCTTTGTTGTGCCACGCATTGGCGATCATACGCTTAAGTACTTCTTGATCGATTTTATCCAAGTCTTTGATATATGGGCAGCCTTTGCCCTGCGTATGCGGCCCAAGTTTTTCGAGGAGCTCCACACCTCGGTCGTAGAAAATCACACCGTACAGAACCAGTACTGTCTTGCGAGGTGAAAAGCCGAGTATCATCCAATCGCCTTCACGGCCACTGGCATAGGTGTAGTGCATCGTTCCAAATCCGACGATACTACTCCCCCACATGACAGGATCCTCTCCAGAAATGTCTCGCATGATTTTGAGAACTGCGAGACTGTCTACCCGACGCTTCTCGTCAGAGATACCAGCTAAGAACTGATCAGCAGACATGCTGGTGGGTTTTGTCTTGTTTTCGCTCATAGGCTTATCATAACAAAACCACCCAGATTAGGGTGGTTTGAATACTACTGGCGGGCCCGACCTGATGACGCGTCGTCACTTCGTTCCTAGCTATTCCGTCGCTCCAGTGCTCGAAGTAAGACTTCTGCGCGCTTCACTCCTTACGAACCGGCCCTACGGGCTATCCGGTTCAAATCCGGTGAAGCCAACAGAGTGAAAATAAAAATCACCCCGAAGGGTGAATTTCATTTTCACTGGCGGGCCATTACTTTGCAAGTGTGGAACTACTTTATGCAGGAACAGCTTGTTGAGACTAACGTTCGGTCTCAATTGCACACGCACCAACAGCTTTGACGAAATCAAATGGTATGCTGACAGTCCGGCTCTCACCATGTTCGGCCATGGTTGCTTCGGTTACTGATGTATGAACTCCAAGAACGGCAGCCTTATCAAGCAATGTGGTTCCATGCATCTGACCGACAAGAAACAGTGGTTTCTCACTTTTGTAACCAGCGGCATCAAGCCTGCTAAGTTCAAGGCCTATCGTCGCAAGCATGTACCACTCACGAAGAATGGTTGTAGCTGTCAAATTAATACCCATCGCTAGAGCGAGGCTCTCTGGGTCACCGTTCTGGTCGCTAATCATTTTACCGAGAGTATCTACCATGCCGTTCCATTCCATGGTGTATCTATCATAAGAATCACCATCGGCCGGCAAGTCGGCAAAGTATGTCGGTTTATTCTGACCCACGAGTGCAGCCAGTTTTCGTTGCCCGTAGGGGCCGAATCTCTGACCCTCTTCCTCAGTAATAGTTCGCTTATTACTTGCTGACACATCCCACACTAAATCTCTGTCTACCGCAGTATGCCCAATACCTTCAAGAAAGATTGCATCGTGACTCTCAAATGCATCTATGAGCTCTTGCATGTCGTGGACTGAATTGTCACCGTGGGGAGCAGCATAAACTGATAAATCAATACTAGTGCCTCTTGAACGTAAATAATCAAGTCCTTGTCTCAAATGGGGTTGTGCCTCAATTGAACCTGGTACTCGGTCTGGGCGTAGCTGTTCGCCGGTGAAGGGGTCTAGAAAGGTTATATGTTGTCTGCCATCACTTAAATCATGCGCTTGATACGACGCATTATGTAGTTCAGCTGCAGCAGGAGTTGCCATAGTTGTTATATTAGCATAAGTTTAATAAATTGTCAATTACCTAACAGAGGTAGAAGAAAAACTACGGTTGTTGCGGTCTTTCCTATGCGCGTTTTACAATAAGGTTATGAAAGAAGATGAGATTAAGACGCAGAAAGAACTCTCAGACTTGGTCATGGACATGAGCGGCGAGACGCATGGCCCCGACAGGCACGTGGTCAGGGCTGTTGGCTATCAGATACTTTCAAACGCCCGACTTGAAGACGCAATTAGAGACTTTGAACGCTCTACTAAGAAGACTGAGAAAGATATGCGCAACTTGGCTAAAGCACAAGTAAGACTGGCCTGGGCGCAGGTTATTCTAGCAGTGGCAGCAATCCTTGCCGCTTTGTTAATCGCATTACTAGTTCAGTGAGGATACAGTGAAGAGTCATGGCTAATGAGCAAAATCTAAGGTCGTGGCAACCAGGCCAATCTGGCAACCCTGCCGGAAAGCCCATAGGCACCAAACACCTATCTACCTGGATTCAGGAAATGATGGAAGACGAAAGTTTTACTCGAAAACTTGCCAATGGTAAGACAAAGAAAGAAGCGCCCGTAAAAGCTATTGTGATAGCCCTTATAGGGAAGGCTCTAGATGGCGACCTAAAAGCTGTGGACTTGCTTGCAAAATACGGATACGGCACTAAGGTTGATGTCACCAGTAAAGATAAGCAATTACCTGTGCCGATATTTGGTGCGGATTTATCCCAATTTGTTCGCAAAGTAGAGTAAAATATAGATAGAGATGCCTAGCTAGCACAGTGTTAGTCAAGAAAGGCATTGTGTTTATCGGTAGCACATAACTGCACCAACGGTAAACGCAGGTTATCGGAACGACCGACGCCCAGCAAGTTAATTGCTGTGTGTTGGCTAGCCAGACTCACGGCAGAGGAAAACCGTGGGTCAGAAAAAGCAAACTAAGAGCATTGAAGGATTACTACGTTCTCAGAGGACGGCAGCTAATTTTAATGACCTCAGCACTGATACTCAACTGCTGACAGAATTTCTCATACTTATTGTTAACATTAAGTACAGAAACCGTTACAAAAATGCGGATAACAAAGGGTTGAGTAAATAATGAAAGCAAAAGTCCTAGCAGACCAGATGACTCCTGTCGGCAAGTCGTTGCTAGGCACTTTCCGATGGGAGTCACTTGGTCTATGAGCAATTCAAAACCTAAATGCTTCGTATACTTGCGCCGCTCACAGGACCGTGAGGACCGACAACAGTTGTCAATTGAGAAACAGGATAGAGTTACGAGGCAGCTCGTCACTAAACACGATTTAATGCCTATATTCTTGCCGCCAGAAGACCGTTCTGCCAAATATCTAGGTAGACCAATCTTCAACGACATGATGGACAAAATTGAGGCTGGTGAGGCGCGGTATATAGCCGTTTGGATAGTTAGTCGCTTGTCACGTAATCCTGTGGACGGCGGCCGCATTCTCCATGCCCTTGATACTGGTAAGCTACTGGCTATCTACACTCCCGGCCGAATTTTCAGGAATACGACCGATGATAAGATGTTTCTGGCAATTGAGTTTGCACTGGCCAAACGCAACAATGATGACTTAAGCGACCAAGTAAAGGATAGTTTTGTAGAGAAACGAAAACACGGCGAGTATCCTGGGCCGGCACCACTTGGCTACGTTAATGCGATTATTGGCCCTGGTAGGCGCAACATTGTGCCAGATGAAGATGTAGCACCAAAAGTTATTAGACTGTTTGAAATGGCTGCTAGCGGTCTGTATACGCTCCAAACTCTATGGCTGGAAGCCCAAAAGATGCATCTCCTATCTCGCAGAGGCCAAACACTCAGCAAGCAAACCATTGCCGAACTACTCAAACGGCGCATGTATAATGGTGTTTTTAGGTATGGTGGCGAAGAGTGGCATCAAGGTAGCTATACGCCGCTTATCAGAGTGGAAACCTTTGATAAAGTGCAGATGGCCATGGGCTGGGCCAGAAAGAGTGTGACCAGGCCTGCTACAACAAGCGGCCGGTACTACCCATACAAAGGGCTACTGCTTTGCGAAACATGTGAATTCAATATCACGGCCTACACTAAGTCCAAACAGCTAAAAAACGGCTTAGTGCAAGATTATGTATTCTATACCTGCACCAAAAAGAATAGAGAAATAAAATGCGCCGAGCCACAGCTTTCAAGCACTCATTTAGAGGTAGAAATAAAAACACGAATGCAAGAGTTTGAAATATCTGAGCAAGACGGCAAGGTCTGTAACAACTGGCTCCAAAAGCATTATGAAGCCTACGTGCTCAAACGAGATACGTATAAGCCTGAACTAATTGCTGAACAAAAACGGGCTCAGAAAGCGCTAGATGTACTAGATGAAAAGCTGGAAACGGGCATCATCAGTGACGAGCGCTACAAGGCCCGCGCCGCTAAACATCAAGAAAGCTTGGCTAGAACCGAACAACTGCTTGGACAATCCGCTAGTGACGCCGAACGTTGGTTAGAACTGGCCAAAGAGACATTTTCAAGTGTAGTAAACATTGGCGACGTGTTTGAAGAGGCTAACAACGACGAACGCCGACAATTAATGATGTATCTAGGATTGAACTGGCACTTGGGCAATAAAAAAGTGGCTCTCACACCTAGAGAACCACTTAGTCTGCTTCGTCACAGCAGTGAAAATCCGAATTGGCGGGCCCGACCGGATTCGAACCGGCGATCTCCTCCGTGACAGGGAGGCATGTTAGGCCACTACACCACGAGCCCGTACTTGCAAATCTTATCGCAAAGTTGTACTAAGACGGATTCTGAGCCGCCAATGCTTGATGATAATACCAAATCTACCCCTGATACGCAATCTACAGTTCATATATTTACTTTTATTACTTTTATTGTATTATATCGATACTGTTACGGAAAATCTTCGTGACTGTGGACTTTGGAGCGTGATTGAATTGAAGCTCGACGTACGTCGTTTGCCCCGCAAGGCTTTCTTCATGGGTGCCGACCTTGAGATGATTCCATGGAAGATGGAGTCGGTGGTGCCCGCTCTGGCGAACCGGGGTCTCGTGAAAGCCAATGAGAGCTTCGGCTTCGCCATGGCCCATCAGGGACTGGTCGGCAGCAAGGTGTGGGACAGCCCCTACGACTTCACCATGATGGTGTGGGGATGGGGAACTGATGGCGACCGCTACATCGCCAATGCAGTTCGGAAGCTGAGAGCGTTGCTTCGAACGGGAGCAGACACGCTCGAGCTGCGAGCTACCGGCAGGAGCGACGCCTTCCAGGACATCGTCGAGTCAGTCGAAGAAGATGGCTCTTTCACCTGGGGGGACTACCCATGGGGTGGTGCTGTCGCGGTCAACGTCGGTTGCATCGAGCTCCGTGGCGCGGTCAGCTGCCTCAAGGAAGTC
>CAZWNK010000015.1:0-14188 GCA_964635445.1 uncultured Candidatus Saccharibacteria bacterium
CGAATGCCAGCAGATTTACAGTCTGCCGTGTTTGACCGCTTCACTATCCCTGCGTTACGGATTACAGGTGTCGATTATACCAACCTAGCTTGATTTCGCAACTACTGAAGGAGTCGTTTGATCAAAGTACTCTGCAACGACCGTTGCGACACGCGAAACGCGAACCTCTATCGGCTCTTCAACTAGGTAAAGTCCCTGACCGTATACGGTTGTTATTTCACGGCTCGCTGCATCCCAGTTTTTGTGTTGGGGGTCCAAAGGCTCTCTTAGCCCAGTCTCAGTAACAGGGATGATCGTTGCTCCACCGCCTGCAAGTCTGGAAAATAACGACACAATGACAAGGTCATCAACACTTTGATTACCAACACGTTGAGCAAGTATAAGTCGTTCGTAGCGTTTATCAGGACTACCTATAGCAACCACCTCACCAAACCTACTCTTGGCATACGCTTGTTGTGGATTATCAAGTATACCCCAGAATTCAGGTACGCGGTCTGAAGTTCTATTTCTCTCAAAACGATATGGCATTGTGGTTATATTCCTTTCAAAAAATGGAGCCGACAGAGGGATTCGAACCCACGACCCACAGTTTACAAAACTGTTGCTCTACCACTGAGCTATGTCGGCATTATTTAATGGATATTTCTCTTGTGTACTTAAGTCTTCGCCAGGCTCTACCATTACCTTTGTTTAAATTCTTGTAACTAAATGTAAGAGAATGACAATTAGGACACAGTAACGTTAGATTCTCTTCAAGATTATTCTCAGCATTGCCATCAATATGTTCTATTTCTAAAGGAGACATGCCTGTCTGGGGATTAATCTCGTTCCAGCCACATCGTGCACATTTTTCTTCAAATTTGACGTGTAAATATCTCCTCAAGTGATTGGAAATATTTTTAGCTTTTTCACCTCTGTCACCGTTAACTCTTCCAAGCTTCCATTCATCTATGAATCTAATATAGGCATAATCAGCCTGACATTGATTTGAGCAGTATTTATTGTTTTTTGAAACAATACGATTGCAATGTAAACATGAACTCATATCAAAATAATACACCAACTTATAAAAGAGCAACTATTCCTTAGCCACAAAGAAATAGTTTAGCAGATAACAGATCTATTTTCTACTATTCTTAGCTAACCACAGCTCTTCTCGTGCGAATGATGCGCCTGGGACGACTACTCGGCATGATAAGAGTCTTGATTCGCTCGCGAATCGCAGTCGCCTCCTCTTCATACCCTGTATCTTCATATGCTCGCGCGAGGAGCTCATAGCTCTCGGGATTGGGCTCTATTTCGGCTGCCTTTTCTAGGTGCGTAAGCATACCTTTTGTATTTCCCAATTTCTCAAGTACTTTGGCATAGGCTATGTGACGCGTTGCAAGCGTATCTTCCATGCGTAGCGCTTGTTCGAACGCAAGTGCTGCTTTTGGGTAATTCTCAGTTTCATAGTAGATCAAGCCCAGGTTGTGAAAACTAGAAGCACTCGGCTCCAAACTCGACGCGATTTCAAAACAATCAATAGCATCTTTGAACTCCTTCTGTTTGGAATACAAGATACCGAGTCGGTTGTAAGCAGCAGCACTGGTATGATCGAGTTTGAGAATGGTGAGCAAGCTTTTTTCAGCACGAATGAATTTATTTTCACGCATGCTACGCTGAGCCTCATCCCAGAGTGCTTGCAGGCGAAGCGATAGCTTTTTCGGTATGAGATCTTGCTCTTCTTCAGACTTGCCGATGGCTCTCAGAACAAGCACAACAAGCAAGGCCATAAAAGTAAGTGAAAACATACCCATTATTATACCGCAAATGTCTAAAGATGTAGGATAAGCGCGTCAAGTTGCAGCTTCATACTGCCGTTTGAAGCAATAGATTCGATGGTTGCTTGCACTGCTTCAACTTTCTGGTGGAATGTCCGCACCCCTTCTCTGTCACTTTTGGCGGCACGAGCATGATACAGTATTCGGTATAGCGTCAGGAGTGCTTCAAGAAAATGTAGCGTATCTCCACGATCCTTGGAGAGCATGTCGACACGCGTAAGCTTTTCATACATAGATAAGCCGACAAAGGATTTTGCCGTTTCCAGCGGTTGGTACACGCCACCATCTCGAAGTATGCGCTGCATGATGCCAACCGCTCCTTGCGAGATGGAGTATGCTTTCTGAAATTCTGGTGATTCGAGTTTGAGATCAAAATATTCAGCAAGCACTGCTTTGCGAGGTGGAATTATTTCTATCTGTGTAACTCGTGATCTGATAGTCTCGAGCAACAACGTCGGACTCATTGCGCTCAAGAGGATGACTACGCCTGCAGGCGGTTCTTCGAGTAGCTTGAGGAGGGCAGTTTCTGCTTCGTGACTCATACATTCAGCATCACGGATGATGATTACTCGATCGATACCCTTTCCGGTTGTTTGTATTTTTGTGAATTGTCGTAGGTTTTGTATGACCTCTATCGGTATCGTCTGCCGAGCATCGGGCTCTATATAGCGGATCGCAGCATTGTTCCGTGAGTCGATCTTTTTGCCCAGCAGCTCTGAGGCAACCCACTCCAATATGAGTGATTTTCCGAGTCCGCTTGCTCCGGTCACCAGTAGTGCATGACTGGGTCTCGCCAGATACTCTCGCAGCTGTTTTTCTGTCCGTTCGTGAAGCAATGGACTTGTCATGTTATGCATTATAGCCCGTAAGCCGAGTGAACTCATCGGGCAATGGAGCAATGAATGTTTTTCGTTCACGGCTTGGCAATGTGATCTCCAAGGAGAGCGCATGGAGATACATTCTATCTGCTGCTTCGCCGCCGTATAGCGTGTCGCCATAGATGGGGTTTCCGAGGTAGCTTAGGTGAACGCGGAGCTGGTGGGTGCGACCCGTTAGAGGGCGCAGTTCGACGACCGAAAACGTATCATCTTGCGTTGTATGGAGAAGTTGGTATGCAGTCTCGGCCATTTTACCATTGGCGCCGACGCGAAATGTCTGCGGTGCCTTGGGGTTACGTTCTATTGGCCATCTCAGTATGGCTTGAGGTTCTGCAGGCATGCCCTCGGCAACTGCAACGTAGGTTTTTTTGACGTTACGTGTTGAGAATTGCTTTTGCAAAAAATGGTGTGCTTCTTCTGTCTTGGCACATATCATCACACCGCTTGTCGCTCTATCTAGCCGGTGTACGATGCCGTCTCGCCCTGGCTCTTTGACGCGATGTGTATGTTCAGCTAGCCATGTGGCTACGGTAGCCTCAGGACTAAATGCGCCCTTGCTATGCGTCAGTACGCCGATTGGCTTATCGATCACAACAGTATCATCGTCTTCATAAAGTACGGGTAGCTCAATCGTGGGTATATCGGTAAGTGTTGCGGGATCATAGAGAATTTCTACTGTGTCGCCAAGCCTGACGCGGTATCCACCCTTTGTAGGGTTACCGTTCACCAAGACTTTCTTATCAGATATCAAGACTTGAGCGTATGAACGATTGATACCCTCTACTTCTTGAGCGACAAGTACATCGAGCCTCAAACCGACAAGCTCATCAACGACAACGACTTTCATGCAGCCCTAAGACCTACTGCTTTCTGGACGCGAAGAAGAGTTTCGTTAGCTACTGTGTTCATCGCCTTTTCTGACGACTCCAACTTCGCGAGAACGGTGCGCTCATCGACTGCTTGGTATTTGCTTTGAAATTCTATCAAAAATTGCTTCACGTGCTCTGCTACGACGTTTTTCAATTCACCGTAACTACTCTTCCCTTCCCACTCAGCGGTGACATCCTGGACAGATACGCCGCTCAAAAGCGACAAGATGACGAGGAGGTTACTGACGCCTGGCTGTGTCTCGAAATCAAAATGGATTGCTCCTACAGAATCGGTTGTCGCGCTCATGACTTTTTTGGCAGCCTCATCTGGATCGTCATTGAGTAGTATAGTGCCTGCGGGATCGTCAATACTTTTGCTCATTTTTTTCTCGGGGTTTTTCAGTGAACGGATACGCGTGCCAGCACCTCGGCCCGCAAACTCAACCTGCTTCTTCCATTCCTCAGGGACGGTAAATAGTTCTCCAAATTTACCATTCATGCGCAACGCTAGGTCACGAGTCAGCTCCAGGTGTTGCTGCTGATCTTCACCAACTGGGACCCATTGCGCATTGTAGAGAAGGATATCTGCAGCCATGAGTACAGGGTAGCCAAATAATCCGACGTTAACGTTTTTTTCACCTGCTGACTTATCCTTGAACTGGGTCATGCGACTCAGTTCGCCCATATAGGTAAAGTTGTCCAATATCCATGTCAGTTCAGAATGAGCAGGCACGAAGCTTTGCCGATAGATTGCGACATTGTCATGATCGGATTTGATGCCGGCTGCTATGTATACCCTGGCGTTCTCTATAGATTGCGTATAGAGCTTCGTATGATCTATCGGTGTAATAAAAGAGTGTAGATCGGGTACAAACATATTGAGTTGATACCCTTGATCGACATATTTATTTTGGAGCTCTACCATTGGCAACATTGCACCAAAATAGTTACCGAGATGCATATTAGAGTTGGCTCTGAGGCCTGTTAAAATGGTTGGTTTTGTCATATTACTCCTAGTATATCCTGCTTTGATGTATTTGAAATCAAAAAGAGGCCTCGTGGCCTCTTCGGATGAGCTAATCTGTATGCAAAATCTTACATATGAAGCCACGAAGAATCAGCTGTTGACCAGAAGATCCTCCTGCCTGCAATGGTGGCTTCATGCAAGATCTGCATGCCACCAGTATACCATGATTAACGTTTCGTGAACTGTCGTTGCTTGCGAGCTCGCTTGAATCCAAACTTCTTGCGTTCTTTTTCTCGAGAGTCACGAACGAGAAGATCTGCTCGCTTGAGCGTGCTTCGAACATCTTCGTTCATCGCCGACAAAGCTTTGCTGATTGCGAGACGTGCTGCGCCAGCTTGGCCATGCACACCACCCCCTGACACTTTGATAGACAAGTCATAGGCGGTCGTTTTATCAAGTAGCGCAAGGGGCTTGACCATATCATGGATCAAACTTTCATTACCTGCAAAGTATTCCATCGCAGGCTTGTCGTTGATAGTGATCGTGCCTTTGCCGCCGACCAATCGGACGCGAGCCGTAGAACTCTTGCGACGACCGAGACCGTAGAAATATTCATTCTTTGCCATAGTTATTTACCTTCCTTGAGCGAATACGCGACAGGCTTTTGAGCATCATGTTCGTGCTGTGATCCTGTATAGATTTTGAGACGTTCCAGGCGTGCTGGCGCGAGCTTATTGACCGGGATCATACCCTTGACTGCATTGCGGATGACAACGGCTGGGTCGCGCTGCATGACTTCAGTCAACGTCATTTCTTTGAGGTTGCCAGGATATCCGCTATGTCGGTAGTACATTTTATCTAGGAGTTTTTGACCAGTGACGACAAGTTTATCGGCATTGATGATGATCACGTAGTCACCAGTATCAGTGTGCGGCGTGAACATCGTCTTGTGCTTGCCTGTTAATAGTGTTGCGACTTTGGTTGAGAGTCGTCCCAAAGGCACCTCAGACGCATCAATAACATACCATGTCCGCGTTACATCGCTTGGCTTAGCGCTATATGTTTTGGATGTGTGCATTTTAGCCATTATTTAGTCTCCTTCGCAGCCGTTTTCTTGACAGTCTTTTTGGCAACAGGTGCTGATTTCTCTGCGACTGGCTTCTCGGCTTTTACAGGAGCTTTGAGATCATCTACAAAGCTGACACGAGCCATCTGGGTGTTGTCGCCACGTCGGAATGTCGTTCGCTCGACGCGTAGGTGACCGCTGTTTCGAGCTGTGAGCTTCGGTGCAATATCATCTACTAGTGCATGCGCAACATCAACGGTTGTCAGGCTAGCAATGATCTGGCGCCGATTATGAAGGTCGCCCTTCTTGGCTTTCGTGATAAGACGCTCGACATATGGCACGACTGCCTTGGCCTTTGGCAATGTTGTCTCGATAGAGCCATGCTCGATGAGACTTGTTGCCAAGCCTTTCATCAAAGCGCGACGTTGATCACGCTCTCGATGGAATTTAGGACCGATATATCCGTGCCTGTGCGTCATGATTAGAGCTCCAGCTCCGCGATTTTCTCTTTTACTTCATCCAAAGCTTTGCTGCCAAAACCTTTGAGTTCTTTGAGCTCGGTTGGGCTGAGACTCAAGAGGTCTTTGACTGTATGGATATCATTGTTGATCAATGCATTTGTTGTTCGAGCAGACAGATTCAAGTCCTCGACAGATGTCATGAGTTCGGCCGGTTCATCTGAGCTCGCTACCATCATGTCGTCACCGTCAGTAGAGCTGACAGCAGGTTTGACGCTCTCGACACGAGTTTGTCCGGCGAGTGCTGTGTACTGAGTGACCAATATCGCAGCAGCCTCTTCAAAAGCGTCCTTAGGAGTGATCGTTCCGTCAGTGTCGATAGTGATGATGAGTTTATCGAAGTCAGTTATTTGGCCAACACGAGTCGCCTCTACCTTGTAGCGAACACGCAACACAGGACTGAAGAGTGAATCGACAGCGATCATGTCAGTATTCTTGCGAACAACGCCTTCTTCGACTGTTCGATAGCCACGTCCCGTTTCGACAACCATGTCGAGAACAAAGTTCGTCTTATCGTTGTCGATGGTAGCGATCACGTGATCTTTGTTGACAACTTCTACATCCGCATTGCCCTGAATATCGCCAGCTGTTACGACACCCTTGCCTTTTTTGGTGATGCGTACTGTCTGTGGTTCGTCACCAAATACACGGAAACGAATACCTTTGAGATTGAGCATGATGTCGACGATGTCTTCTTTGACGCCAGCAACAGTCGTGAATTCGTGTGTTGCACCTTCAATCTTGAACATAGTCACTGCAGCACCTGCGATACTTGATAGAAGTACTCGGCGCATACTGTTACCTAGGGTCATTCCATAACCGTTGTGCAACGGTTCTATAACGAAGGTAGCGCTCGAAGCAGAATGCTCGTCGATACTTGCTAGGTTTGGTGTATGAATATTCTTGGACACGTTTTACTCCCTTCGCTACCTTGAATAATACTCAACAATTAATTGCTCGTTGATCTCTTCTTCAGCTTCATCACGAGTCGGCAGACCAGTGACTTTGAAATTTCGCTTCGCTCGATTGACACTTAACCAACTAAGACTTGCGTCATTTTTCGGTGAATTGTCATCGAGATTGGTGAAATACTGACCTTTTAGAGATTTCTCGCGAACCACTACCTCGTCGCCAGGCTTCAACCGGATAGATGGTACGTCTACACGGCGGCCGTTCAGCATGAAGTGGCCATGAGAGACGAGTTGGCGAGCTGCGGGACGACTTGCTGCAAAACCAGCACGATATACAGCATTGTCCAAACGTCGCTCGAGGAACTGCAGAAGTGTCGCGCCGGATTGACCTTTGACACGAGATGCTTCGATCATGAGATTTTCAAATTGTCGCTCGAGAAGCCCATAGAGTCGTTTGACCTTTTGCTTTTCACGGAGCTGCAAAGCGTATTGACTCTGGTTGCCTTGACGACCGCGTCCGTGCTGACCAGGAATTGTCGCACGCTTGACCAAGTATTTGTGAGCCTTGGGATGTAGCGCATATCCTTCGCGACGACTTTGTTTGGTGATTGACTGTAGTTCACGTGCCATATACTAGACCCTTCGTGCTTTCGGTGGACGGCAACCGCCATGTGGGACACCGGTTACATCAGTGATAGATTCGACAGCGATATCGAGTCCTGAGAGTGAGCGGATAGCTGCATCTCGACCAAGTCCGATACCTTTGACAAACACATCGACATTTTTAAGTCCGTGAAGTTGTTTGGCAGCAGAACCTGCTTTTTCGGCAGCAACTTGCGCTGCATAGGCTGTACCTTTTTTGGAACCACGGAAGCCACAACCGCCAGCACTCGCTGTGGTGAGCACGGCACCATGAGAATCGGTAAACGTGATAATCGTGTTGTTGAATGTTGCCAAAACATGAACCTGTCCATGAGCCACGGCACGTTTTGCCTTGCGACGCTTTGGAGCAGCTGCTGTTGGGGTTTCTGCAGTGGTTGTCTCTACGACTGGTGTTGTTGTAACTTCGTCTGCCATATTATTTCCTATGTCTTAGATGGAGCTTTCTTAGCTGTACCGCCAACTGTTACTTTCTTGCCACGTCGAGTACGGGCATTGGTCTTGGTGCGTTGTCCACGACTAGGGAGACTCAGCGAATGTCGGATGCCGCGATAGGCTTTGATTTCCTTGAGTCGCTTGATATTGCCTGTAACGATTCGCTGTAATTCGCCTTCAACAGTAAGGTTTTCAGCGATGTAGTCTCGGATGCGTGAAAGTTCTCCTTCAGTCAGGTTCTTCACGCGAGTCGTAGGATCCACCTCGATGGCCGTCAAGATATCTGCAGCAGTCTTGGGACCAATACCATAGATATAGGTCAGTGAGATCCCGACTTGCTTGTCACTTGGTACGTCAACTCCAGCGATACGAGCCATGCTTAACCTTGCCTCTGCTTATGTTTGGGCTTCATTTTATTGATGATATAGACGCGGCCTTTGCGGCGTACGACTTGGTCATCAGGACTGATTTTTTTGACACTTGCTCGCACCTTCATTGGTCTACATCCCTAGTTTAAACTTATTCTTACTTGCGATAGGTTATCCGACCCTTACTGAGATCATAAGGTGTCAACTCAACCGTCACGCTATCTCCTGGAACTATACGTATGAAATTCTTACGCATCCTCCCAGCAACATGCGCCAGAATGACATGTCCGTTTTCGAGTTCTACCCGAAATTGAGTCCCTGGAAGGGTCTCAATTATCGTACCGGTGAGTTCGATGACGTCCTTGGATCCTGGCATATTGATAACAAGGTGTGATTATACAGATCGTGAACAGATATGTAAATACCTGTTTTGCACGAATTTACACAGCCTTGTTGAAAAGCTTAAATACATTCTAGCATGCGTATTAGTTGCTTGGTCAAGTGCTTGATTTGAGTGCTTTTCGTCGTAGCAACTTGAATCGCCTTGTTCGCTTTGACTCATCATCGTATGTATACGTATCACCATCATAGGTCACCATGAGGGCTCTCGATTCGATTTGACGCAGCGTCTCGAGGGCCACTGACACCAAAATGAGCACGCTTGTACCGCCGATATTGAACTGGGTTGTTTTAAGCCACTTTTCTACGAGTATCGGTATGACAGCCAGGATACCGAGCGCAAGTGCTCCAAACAGCGTCAAACGGTTGACAATTTTGCCCAAAAACGTCTCTGTTTGCTTACCGGGCCTCACTTCAGGAATAAATCCCCCTTGCTTCTGGAGATTCTCTGATATTTCTTTGGTGTTGAACGTAATACTCGTATAGAAGTATGTAAATACAAAGACCAGGAAGAAGTATGCTATCGGATAAATCCACGCCTTAAAGCCTGTCTGTGTGAACGATTGGCTATTTTGGCCTGGAGTTTGGAACCATTCAACGAGTTTGGGCCCCCAGGTTTGCATCCAATGACTATGACCACGCTGCAGTAGCTGTCCGACGAAATTCGGCACTGATAGAAAGGCAAGTGCAAAGATGATTGGCACGACACCAGCAGTGATCAGTTTAACCGGCAGTACACTTGATATTCCACCATAGGCACGATTTCCTTGCACTCTCTTCGCGTAGTTCACCGATATGACACGCTGCGCTTCGTTGAGCTTCACGACAAAATACGTCGTCAAAATCGTCCCGAGCGCCAACAAGCTGACGATAAACTGCGCTCGATTGATAGGCAGTGTCCAATGGTGATTGAACCAGTCCATGTGGACTTTGCTGGCCTTTTGCGTAAATGTTGAGACGAGTGTACTGATAGTACTTGGCAGACGACTCGCGATACCGGCAAATATAAGCAAGCTGATACCATTTCCGATCCCCTGCTCACTCACGATCTCACCAAGCCACATGAGCAGCATCGAGCCGCCCACGACACTTGCTACCATTACAAACCACTGCAGCAATGATGCACCCTTGGTGATGTCGATACCTGCAAAACTACTCGCTGACTGACGTATGAGGAAAATATAGCCGATAGACTGTAGGATCGCTAGCGGGAATGCGATAACACGAGTGTACTGGTTGATCCGACGCCGACCACTCTCACCGTCCTTGCTGATTTCTTCAAGCTTCGGTATCGCTTTACTGAGGAGCTGCATGATGATCGAGGCATTGATGTATGGCCCCAAACCCAGCAACATGATGGCGAAGTTGGCCAATGCGCCACCAGACAAGATATCGATGAACCCGAATACTTGCTGAGACTTAAATATGTTCTCGAGTAGCTGCTTCAGTTGTACGGGTTCGGCGAGTGGAATCGGAATATGCGCAAGCGCACGAAAGACCAATATCATGCCCAGTACGGCCAGAATTCGTTTCCGCATGTCTTTGTTCTTCAGTGAACGGGCAATGGTTTTCCAGCTCAACGTATCCCCCTAAACTTGTTTGACCCTATTTAATCAGAATGTCCAAGCTATTGCTAGAGACGAACTATTTGTCAGCGTTCTCTTTAGCGACTCGAGCTGGACGATCAACTTTTTCAAAACTTCCGCCGGCTTTCTGAATAGCTGCTGCAGCCGATTCGGATGCGCCTTGAAGTTTGACGGTGACTTTCTTTGTCACATCACCTTTGACAATAACCTTTGTTGGTTCGTATGCAGAGGTGATTAAACCAGCTTCAAACAGCGAGAATGTATCGACAGTCTTATTGGCAAATTGGTCGAGTTGTCCCGTATAGATGACCTGCGCTTTCTCCTTGTAGCTTCGGAAGCCTGGCAATTTCGGCATGCGGCGTACGAGTGGGCTTTGACCACCTTCGAAGCCGGCGCGAATTTTGCCGCCACCAGTTCGTGCTTTTTGACCTTTCGTACCTCGACCTGCTGTTTTACCTTGGCCGGCGCTTATACCTCGTCCAACTCGCTTATTTTTCTTGTGCCGAGTGACGTGGAGTTCATGGTATTTCATTACTTGGTCTCCTTGACGGGTGCTTTTTTGCGGCTCTCATACGTTAGCCATTGCTTAGCTGGTACGAGAGACTGGAGTGCTTCTATTGTTGCGTATGCGCTGTTAACTTTGTTGGATGAGCCGAGTGATTTGCTCAGGATATTCTGAACGCCTGCAACTTCCATGACAGCACGGACGACACCGCCAGCGATGATACCTGTACCGGGAGCAGCCGGTTTGATCAAAATTACTGATCCACCAACTTTGGCTTGCGCCTCATGAGGAATAGTTCCTTTGTAGAGGTTTACCGTGATCATATTTTTCTTGGCGACATCAACAGCCTTCGCAACAGCGGCTTGTACATCAGCTCCTTTGCTTACACCTACTCCGACGCGGCCTTTGCGGTCTCCGACGACTACGAGGGCTTTGAAACGGAAGCGGCGACCACCTTTGACCACACGTGCGACGCGGTCGATGTTGATCATACGCTCTTCAAACTGTTTCTCTTCGGGAGCTTCAGTTGGACGAGCATCGCGATTTCTTGGATTCATTCGCTTATCTTCCTTTGTATTCATATTAAAATTCCAATCCTGCACTACGTGCTGCATCAGCAAGAGCTTTCACTCGGCCGTGGTACAACTTACCGCCTCGGTCAAATGCTACTTTACTGACTTTTGCCTTTTTGGCTTTGTCTGCGATATCCGCACCGACCCACGCAGCTTTGTCTGTCATACTTTTGCCAGCTTCTTTGGCGCCAACAGATGTCGAGTAGGCCAATGTATGTCCTTTTTCGTCATCGATGACTTGTGCTGTTATATGTGTATTGCTGACAAAGATACTGAGGCGTGGTCGTTCACTAGTACCAGATACGGTAGTTCGGATACGATTTTTACGGATACTGCGCTGTTCGCGCTTGAGAGTAAGACGCTTCATGATTATTTATCCTTTCCAGACTTACCAGCTTTGCGCAAAATTCGCTCATCAATATATTTGATGCCCTTGCCTTTGTATGGCTCAGGTTTCTTGAGTGCACGAATTTCTGCTGCAACTTGCCCGACCTGCTGCTTATTGATGCCACTGATGGTGACGACGTTTTGCTCAACAGCTATCTGGATACCCTCTGGTATTCGATAGAGCACGTCATGAGAGAAACCAAGGTTTAACTTCAGGTCTGCGCCTTGGACTTGCGCACGATACCCGACGCCGTTGATTTCAAGTTGCTTTTTGAAGCCCTCAGTCACACCAACGACCATGTTGTTGATGAGACTGCGCATCAGTCCATGTTTGCTGCGATGTTCTTTGGCATCACTTTCTCGGGTGACGACGAGTGTGTCGCCGTCGAGACTAGCCTGGACGCCCGGCATCGTGAACTGCGTCAATGTCCCTTTTGGGCCAGTGACGGAGATCAGATCAGCGTCGACAGTGATTGTCACACCGGATGGGACAGAAATCGGTAGTTTTCCTATACGACTCATTTATATCTCCTTAATACACTTTACAAATTAACTCACCACCGAGGCGTTGCTTGGTAGCTTCTGTGCCTGTCATGACGCCGCGGCTTGTCGAGATGATGACCATACCACGGCCGTTTTTGACTTGTGGAATTTCATCAGCTCCAGTATACACACGACGACCCGGCTTACTCAGTCGCTCAATTTCAGTAATACGAGCATTGGTGCCCGGCTCATTGATGACAATGATAAGTTTTTTGAGATGTGCCAGCTCACCGTCCTCGACTTTGACGTCACTGAGGAACTTTGCTTTTGCAAGTTCTCGAGCGACCGTCTCTTTGAGTCGAGAGTACGGCATGGTCACTTCCGTCTTATTGACATTGATCGCATTACGAATGCGAGTCAACATATCTGAGATTGGATCGGTTGATACCATATAGACTCCTTACCAACTGGCCTTTGTTACGCCTGGGATTTCACCCTTTGATGCATGCTCGCGGAACGAGTTGCGCGACAACCCGAACGTTCGCATGTACGCACGAGAACGACCCGTCTCGGCACAGCGGTTTTTCCAACGAGTAGGCGACGAATTTCGTGGCAATTTAGCCAGACCTTCGAGATCGCCCATCGCCTTCAACTCAGCGCGCTTTGCAGCGTACTTGAGAATCATTTGTTGTCGCTTTTTATCGCGAGCGATGATTGATTTCTTAGGCATTAGTTCGACTCCTTCTTGTCAAATGGCATCCCGAAAGCTCGCAGGAGAGCTTCGGAGTGCTCTTTAGATTTGGAATTGATAACAAAATTAACTTGGAGACCATGGAGCGTTGTCGTCTCTTCAAAGGTCAGCTCTGGGAATACGGATTGCTCACGAAGACCAAGACTGTAGTTACCTTGCTTGTCAAAAGCTTTTGCGGATACACCATGGAAGTCGCGAAGCCGAGGCAAGACTATTGTGATCAGACGGTCCATAAATTCGTACATACGGTCACCCCGGAGTGTAACCATCGTACCGATCTTACTGCCTTCACGAAGTTTGAATGTCGCGATACTGAGGCGTGCAGTCGTTTCGACTGGTTGCTGACCCGTGATCTTACGAAGTGTGTTATTGGCAACCTCGATCAATTTCTTGTCGTCTTTGGCTTTGCCTAGGCCGACGTTGACAACGATCTTCTCAAGCTTCGGTACATCGTTGATATTAGTAAGTTGCAGGTTCTTTTCAAGTTGACCGACAATTTCACTCTGGTATAGAGCTTTGAGACGAGGGATTGCTGTAGGTGCTGTTTTGGTAGCCATTACTTGATCTCCTTGTTGCCAGCTTGTCGTGCAACACGTACCTTGCTGCCGTCTTTTTTCACGTCCATACCAATACGAGTCATGCGCTTTTTGTCAGTAGGATGCACGAGTCCAACTTTCGACACCCAGATTGGCTGCGTGACTTCGATGATGCCACCGGTAGGATTGGTACGGGTTGGTTTGATATGCTTTTTGACGATATTAATTCCCTCGACCGTTACCTTGTTTTCTCGAGGATGTACAGCCGTGATAGTGCCAGTCTTACCTTTGTACTTGCCGCTGCGAACCATCACTGTGTCGCCTTTTTTCAGCTTTATCTTATAGAGAGTATTCATTAGAGTACCTCCGGCGCTAAGCTAATAATCCTGCCGTAGCCAAGATCACGAAGTTCACGAGGGACAGGTCCAAAAATACGAGTTCCACGGGGCAACTTGTCGTCACCAATGATGACAG
>CAZWNK010000016.1:0-14028 GCA_964635445.1 uncultured Candidatus Saccharibacteria bacterium
GTCGCCAGGGCACGAGTGCCAAATGCTGAAAGTGATGAAGCTGGCAAGATGTGGAACGTACCTATGACAGCGGTCGCATTGCTCGCTTCGCGGATAACGCGTCCTGCAAGCCATGGGTGATATGGTATTTGTACGTGCAAAACATCTAGTTGAAGTTCTGAAAGAATGTGTTTGATACGCTCGCGTGGTACAGGCCTTGGAATGCTCATAGCATTATGATTGAACTTGACGTGCCAGTTGCGACTCAGCGTGCGAATACCCTCGATATCGTTGCGGGTCGTATCACCCACGAGATAGTACACGGTGTGTCCTCGTTTACGAAGCCATTCGCCCACTGTGAGGACGTATTGCTGAACGCCGTCTGGTCGATCCAGTGAGTCGTCGAGTACCAAGCCGATTTTCAATAAGCTACTTCCGGGTTTTTTCATAGACTGCTTCATACTGGTCGGCGATATTAGGATAATCAAACTGTTGGATATAAGTATCTGCCCACTCTTGCCACATGGCGCGCAACTTCTCATCATCGAGGAGTACATCGAGTCGGTTCGCGAAATCCACCGTGTCTTCTGGGGTCACGAGACCTATTCTGCCCAACTCCTGCAATACTGAAGCGTAGCCTGGATTGTTGCCGGCGACTGTCACTGCACGACTCGCCATAGCCTCGAGCAATACTAAGCCGAAACTCTCGCCATATATCGCTGGCGAGCAAAATACATCGCAATGAGCCAGCAGTGCGCGCTTGTCTTGTTCTGAAACAAAGCCCAAAAATTCCACACGAGGGATATTTTCGGTCTCAACGATACGTTCAAGTTTGTCGCGTTGATCACCGTCACCCGCGATAAGTAGTCGTACGTCATGACGTTTCGAGCTTAGTAGTCCATACGCTTCGAGAAGGTATCGGACTCCTTTTCGCTTTTCTAAACGACCGATATAGAGAATAGTCTTAAGTTTGCTACGCGAAGCGCGCGTGCGAGGTGAGTGATATTTATAGAGTTCTATACCATTTGGTACGATGGTGATATCTCGATCAGTCATCGATCCCACATACTCAGCGGCAGCAGTTGACACGGCCGTCATGGCGTCGAAATACTTGAGTGCAGGCTTGGTATACGGATAAATGACCTGCTCTAAAACTCTCGTGGTGATCGTGTCAGGAAGTTTGGCATGGAAGGTGGCGATAGTCGTCGGACCACCCTCCATTTTATTGGCGCGTGACGCAAGTTGTACTGAGAGAAATGGAATCCATGGCTCGTGAAAATTGAGTACATCAAACTGTTCGCGTTCCAGCATTTCGTCCAACACTTCTAGATCAGTAGCCATAGAAAAGTCGTTCTTGGTTCGCATGGGTGTATTCCATTCAGTCGAACGGCCGATATAGATCGTATCTTCATCATTTTCTGCACCAGCAGCGCGTGGTGCGATGATCTTCACCGTGTGGCCGCGCTTCTGAAGCTCCTTGCGCAAAGCGAGAAGTATCTCTTGGACGCCTCCAGGTCGTGAGAGGTTGTAAGGGCACACTAAACCTATTTTCATTACTCCCACTTTACCACAACCGCCACGACAATCGTTCGCTTTATAGAAAGCAATTGGTTGCGGGCGCAAGGTGTTTTATAATCAATCTCATGAAGGATAAACAGAGTCTCTCGGTCACCGTCTCCAACAGGACAATAATCAGAGTGCTGCTCGTATCGGTCCTTGCTTTCTTGGGCATCAAGATGATCGGACATCTCACTCATCCCCTGACACTTATATTTATTTCTATATTTCTCGCCATAGCGCTCAATCCTGCTGTCAGCAAGATTACGCATTGGCTGCCCAGCAAAAGTCGTGTTCGTGCCACCGGGGTTGCGTATATATTTGTCCTCAGTGTTCTGATAGGCTTTTTCTCTTTGATTATCCCGCCGCTTGTTGATCAGACGCGTGATTTTATCGATCAAGTACCAAGTATCGTGCGGAACTCCCAGGATCAGGATTCGGCTTTGGGGCGCTTTGTTCGCAAATACAAACTCGAGGATCAGATCAACAATGTCACCTCAGATATCTCGAGTAAAGTTCGAGATATACGTGGGCCAGTCTTGAGTACGGCTGGACGTATCGGCAGTGCAGTCGTCTCTATTATCACCGTGCTCGTACTGACGTTCATGATGCTGGTCGAAGGTCCGACACTCTCCAGGCGTTTCTGGACGCCCCAATCCAAAGAAAGACAGGAGCGGTGGGAACCGATGCTCGAAAAGATGCAGCGGATCATTGTCAGATATGTCTACGGGCAGGTATTTGTTGCCACGCTCGCAGGCTTTTTCTCACTCGTCATCATGTTGATCATAGGAGTGCCCAACGCCGTTGCCCTAGCAGGTATCGTCGCACTAATCGGTCTCATCCCATTGATCGGAAACACTATTGCAGCTGTGATCGTCGTGCTTATCACCGCTTTTAGTTCGTTGAAGCTTGCTATCATCATGGGGATTTACTTCCCTATCTACCAACAAATTGAGAATGCTACACTTCAACCCTATATCCAAGCACGCAACAATCAGTTGACGCCTCTTACGGTATTTATCGCAGCGCTACTTGGTGCAAGTGTTGGTGGTTTGCTCGGTGCTTTTGTGGCAATCCCTTTGGCGGGCTGTCTTAAGTTATTTGCAGTTGACTACTACAAACGTCGCAGAGCATCTGGGGCTTCGCAAGACTAAACAAGACCAAAAGAGAGGTCAGACGTCAGAGTTCAGAGATCGGAATAAGGACACTATAGACGGGACCAGAGTTGACCGTTTGATGTATCGCGGACTTCGATGCCTTGTGACTTCAGTTGATCACGAAGCTCATCAGATTTCGTCCAGTCTTTTGCTTCCCGAGCGGCTGTACGTTGTTTCAATAAGTCCTTCTGAGAATCGTCGATATCTGATTGTTTCGTGAGATCGAGACCGAGTAGATCATCGATCGAACTGAGATATTTGGTGAAATCTCCTAAGCCAGATTCGATGATGCCATCTTCGAATTGGTCGAACGTTCGTTCGATAGCGGCCAAAGCCTGGGGGGTATCGAGATTATTTTGCAAGTGTGGCAATGCTTCCTCGAATGTATATTCCGCAGTACCGGGCCGTGCTTGCCACTGCATGACTGCGATAGCCCTCCAGCGCCTGAGGCGTGATTTGGCTCCATCTAGGGCTTCCCAGGTGAAATTAGCCTCTGTACGATAGTGACTTTGTAGTGCAAACATCCGGAAATCGAGCGGCGCGTAACCTTTGGCTTGCAAATCTTGCAGTGTATAGCTGTTGCCTGCACTTTTGGATAATTTTGCGCCACCGATTGTCAAAAAGTTGGAGTGCACCCAGATATTCGCAAATTTTTTGCCAGTCACCGCTTCGCTCTGGGCGATTTCGTTGGTATGGTGGACAGGTATATGGTCAATACCGCCAGTGTGGATGTCTAATGTATCGCCGAGGTATTTCATAGCCATGGCAGAGCACTCGATATGCCAACCAGGAAAGCCTTTGCCCCACGGGCTGTCCCACTCCATGTCGCGCTTGGTATCCGTCGGCGAGAACTTCCAAAGGGCAAAGTCAGTCGGGTTATGTTTCTGTGGGTTTACCTCAACTCTTGCCCCCTCCTTCAATTCATCAAGTTTGAGTTGAGCGAGTGCGCCATATGCTGGGAACTTCGAGGTATCGAAGTACACGCCATCGTCGATGATATACGTGTAATCTTTGACTTCAAGCTTTTGGATAAGATCGATTTGCTCTTGTATATGATCGGTCGCTTTCGCGAGCGTTGTCGGTTGCAAGATATTTAAGACTTTCATGCCAGCTTGAAAATCGTCTGTGTATTTTTGAGCGACTTCCCAGGCAGTTTTACCCTCGGCTTTCGCGCCCTTCTCCATCTTGTCTTCGCCATCATCCGCATCGCTGACGAGATGTCCGACGTCCGTGATGTTCATCACCCAGTTGAGATCATACCCAGAAGCCTTGAGTGTTCGCACTAGTACATCCCAGCGGATATACGCCATCCAGTTCCCTATCTGCAGGGCGCTATAGACAGTCGGTCCACAAGTATAGAGTTTCACTTGCGAGTCGGTGATAGGGACTAGTTTTTCAACTTTCCTGGTGAGGGTGTTATACAACTTCATAATGCTAGTGTATCAAACGTGAGTCGTAGGCCGAGCATTTAGTAGCTCAGATGCCTTTTCGATAACTGACTGCTTCACCTCGGCAATTGGTTTGCCGTCAGAAATTTTAAATCCACTTGCAAACTTATGTCCACCACCGCCAAATGCCTCGCCAAGCTCTGCTCCGATCGGTGCATTAGAATTGCAGCGTATTTTTCCTGTGATCTTGCCGTCATTGTAGACTTTGAAGGCAATAGCGACTTGCACACCTTCTACCAGACGCATCTCGTCCATGACGAGGATCGATGGATTGTATCGTTCTGAGTATTGCTCAATCTCCTCCCATGGGATAGTCACTGTCGCGATACGTCCCTCGGCGTGATATTCGATACGGTCGATAAGTTTACCTTTGTAAGCTAATATCTCGGCTGGTTTTTTGAGTGTTTCGCGTCGTCGCTCTTCTATGTCACTGAGGTTTGCTCCGATTTCGACGAGTTCAGCTACGGTATGGACTGCTTCGGCATCGACAGCTTGTGTAGTGAGTCCGAGTGTGTCGCTCATGATCGAAATAGTCATGAGTTCGGCTGCAAAGGCATTGATCTGCCAATTGTGAGTAGTGGCGATTTTGTAGAGGACATGACTGGTTGAGACTGCCTCAGTATCAAGCATGACCAACGTGGCGAAATCAATGGTTCCTTCTGTTTGGTGGTGGTCGACAACGATGCAGGGTCGAGATTTGACCCATTGTAGCCCGCCTGTTTTGCTGATCTGCTCGAGAAGATTCAGAGCACTTGTGTCGAGGATGATACTGAGATCAAATGTTGCCGGAAGTTCTTTGTTGATACGATCCCAACCTGGGAGATATCGCAGGTATGATGGAATATCGACGCCACAGTACATCGAGACGTCTTTGCCTAAGTCCCCTAGGATGTGCTCGAGTGCGAGCGAACTCGAGACGCTGTCGCCGTCTGGATTGTCGGCCTGGATGATGACGATTTTGTTCGCGTGTTCGACGAGGTCTTTGAACTGGGTCAGTTTTTTGTGGTCTAGCATGTCTCTCAGTATACAGACAAATCTTCATTTTGTATCTGTTATAATAGTCGTGATACATAGTTTCACAAGGAGTGTTGAGATGTCTAAATTTGATCAAGCCAAAATGGTGATGCAGATGCGTAAGATTCAGAAAGAACTGCAACGAGAGATCCTGGAAGTAGAGGTTGGCGAAGGTGCAGTCAAAATCGAGATTACGGGTGAACAAAAGATCAAAAAAGTACATATCGATCCAGAGTACGTTGATCTTCAAGATATCGGCCAGCTGGAGCGATGGATCGAAGAAGCTATCCGGGAGGCTATCTCGGCTAGTCAGAAGCTTGCTCAAGAAAAACTTGCTCCGTACATGGGTATGCTTGGCGACCTCGGACTCTAAGACTATCTATGTCAATTCTGCCGGCGGCACTAGAAAAGTTGATAGATGAACTTGGCAAACTCCCGGGGGTTGGTCCACGGACGGCCGAGCGATATGCGTATTTCTTACTCAAGAATGACAAAACGAAGAGCCAATCTCTAGCGGCTGCACTTGAGCGCTTGCATGATTCGATCAAACTCTGTCCCAAGACTTTTACACTCATCTCTAGTGATGAGGAGATCTCTCCTCTTTATAGTGATCCCAAGCGGGACAAACAAATCATAGCAGTTGTTGCAGAGCCATTCGACGTGGTTGCCCTGGAGAAGACGTCTTATTTTCGCGGCACCTATCATGTACTGGGTGGTCTCATATCACCCATAGATGGCATGACGCCGGAGCGACTACGCATCAAAGAACTAGTGGCTCGAGTCAACGACGACAAAGCAAAAGAAGTTATCCTTGCGACCAATGCGAGCGTTGAAGGCGAAACAACGGCTCTCTATATACAGCAGCAACTTGCTGACTGTGCTGTCAAAATCACGCGTCTCGCCCGGGGTCTGCCTATTGGCGTAGACTTGGAGTATGCTGATCAGATCACTCTGACTCGTGCTCTCGAAGGTCGTCAAACGTTTTAACGCAAGAAGCTATCAGTCATCTAAACGAATATTGTACAAAGACTTTGTTTCGGGATTTTTGGGCCATGCGACGAAAGTGTATTTGAGATGGTACAGCATGACAAATCCGATGATCAGTGTCATAGGGATGATAGCTGCTGCGCGAGCAAAAGGATTGCGTGGGAACACATTGTTCCACTCACGGAATAGGCGCGATACGCCCATGCCAGCGCACATGTAGACTATCGGTACAAGCAATACAAATGCGGATGCTGATTGTGTGAGGCCGATCACGACAAGACTTATGACCGTCGATGCTACGATGAATCGTATGCGCTTGAGTTTCCTATTGGCGATCAGGTGCAAGATGCCCAAGAACATCATGATGACAGTGAATACATCTAAAAATGGAAGGTGTCCAAGGTGAAACTCCGAAGCTCGCGGCGATATCCAAAACAGGCCGAGGAGTGCTTGTCCGATAAATTTCCCGAACTGCATAATCGTTGGCAACTGATCCGGCCACAAGAACATATCTTTGACGAGCACGATTGGATGCTGGAAACCAGCATAGATAAGTGGCGCAACAAGCGCGAGAAAAATGAGCGGGGGTAGGATGAAGTGACGTTTTTGTACTTGCCAGAGCAGGTCATTCCGAAGCGCGATCGGAGCCATGAGGGTCCCGATGACCAGCCACACTAAACCAAGGGGAATATAGAGTGCGAATGCGGCAGATGCTGCGAGCACGACAAGACCCAATGGCGATCGCTTTGCGACGTATACCCATGCCATGACCGCAAACGTGAGCGTGAGGCCCGCTGCGAGGGTGATATTGGCTGTTCCTTGTCTCGCGTACGGCAAAAAGAAGCTCGACGTGGTGAGTAGTAACGCACCGATGAGGGCGCTACGTTCGCTATGAATACGGCGCAAAGCTACATAGAGTGCGATGATCGTAAGTAAACCAAAACCGATGCTCGGGAGTCTCACCGCTATGGCTGACTGGCCCATGTATTTGAGGCTCGCCCATTGCACGACTCTGTATGGAGCGTTGATAGGATGGTCGATGATGTTGGATAAGGTCACAGTTTGGATATGCGCATTCTCACTGGCGCTTACTCCAGGGACAAGCGTGCCAAGTCTGTATGTCAATGTCAGAAGGCTCAAGATAAGCAAAACACTGTACGCGATTTTGTAACGCCAGTGATAGAGAAAACTATCCTGGATGGCAGGTAATTTCATCAACATAATAGTATCATAATCTCACCATCGAGCTAACGTCTCAATGAGCGCGATACCGATGACTAGTCGCCTACGTGGACGCGGTCAAGATCTCGGAATACGACTTGCTCGTCTTGGAAGAAGAGCTCTACGTGCCCTGTCGGTCCATGACGATGTTTGCGAATAAGAATATCAGTGATGTGCTGGCGGTCTGTGTCAGGATTGTATACATCTTCACGGTAGATGAACATGACGACGTCGGCGTCTTGCTCGATAGATCCTGACTCACGGAGGTCGGCGAGCTGAGGAATCTGTGGATGACGGTTTTCGACTGATCGACTAAGCTGTGATAAGGCTAGTATCGGCACGTTGAGCTCGCGAGCAACACCCTTGAGGCCACGAGATATTTCGGAGACTTCCTGGACACGATTATCACTTGTTGCGAAGCGACTACCCCCACTCATAAGCTGTAGATAGTCTATGACGATGAGACCTAAGTCTTCTTTGTGCGCTTCTCGTCGAGCTTTGGTGCGAAGCTCGAGGACACTCAAGCCCGGTGTGTCATCTATGTAGAGCTTGGCTTCTGCGAGCGTGCCGTATGCTGAGCCCAGTCTTTCGAAATCCTCTTCACTCAAGTCGCCTGTTCTTATCTTCCACGAATCGACATTTGCTTCCGACGACAGCAAACGATCTACGAGCTGGTCTTTGCCCATTTCAAGACTGAAATATAGGACAGGTTTTTGTTCTTTGGCTGCGACATGGTGTGCCATGTTCATCGCGAGTGTGGATTTACCCATAGCAGGTCGTGCGGCAAGGATGATCAGGTCCGAATCATTGAGGCCAGCCAGCACGCCATCCAGGCTTTTGAAGCCAGTGCTAACGCCTCTGATCTTGCCTTTGTTTTTGTGCAAATCATCAAGCCTGTCAAAACTTTCTGCCAAAATGCTTTCGATGTGTACGAGGTCTTGTTTGACATTCCGTTTACTGACGTTGAATAATTCAGATTCGGCAGTTTCGAGAAGATCCTGGATCGGCTTTGCCTCGTCGTAACCCATACTTACGATATCCTGAGAGGCCTTGATGAGTTTGCGTCTCAGACTTTTTTGTTTGACGATCTCGGCATAATCTTCGGCATGAGCAGCGGTTGGTACATAGTTGGTTAGTTCGGTGAGATAGGCAGCCCCTCCAGCTAGCTCGAGGTTGGTTTCTTCTGATAGTTGGTTAGAAAGTGTCAACACATCGATAGGTCTTCGACGTTCAAAGAGTTTCATGATGGCAGAAAAAATTGTCGAATGTCGCTTGTCGTAAAAATCCTCAGCAGTCACAAGATCGGCTATGCGATTGATTGCATCGCTGTCGATGAGGATCGAACCGAGTAAACTGCTTTCGGCGTCGAGATTTTGAGGTGGAATTTTGGCACCATCGGATTGCATACTATACGACCTCTCCCCCACCAAATAAATCCATGACTGACTTAGCATTGTCTGGGATCGGTGTAGCTGCTGGAGTTGTATCTCTATTGGATGCAGGCGCGAGATCAACTGGTAATGGCGCCAAGTCTTTGGTAAGGTCGATTGCGCCAAGCAGTGGTTCTACACCCTTTTCAAACACGCTTTCGATTTGAAAGGCCTTTCCCATGACACTCTGCACTGCTTCGATAAGTATATCTTTGACTTTTGGATTTGCGTTACGCTTCTGATGAAAGCTCTGGGCAAATTTGAGTTGCAGTGTGTTGCCGGATAGATGTGGAGAAGCCATACGAAGGCTGGCCGTAAGGCTCGGGCTATGCTCTTTAATGTACTTCAATATGTTTTGCCACGCTGTTTTGTCCAGCGGGGTCGCATCCGTATCGCTATGTTCGTGTGGTTGGATGACGGCTTCAGGCTCATCGGGGTCGCGTGATGGCTCTGATGCTTCATTTGTTGGCGCTTCAGGTAGGTTTTGAGGCATCGGCTTTGCCTGATTCTCTACTGGGGCAGGCTTGGGGGTCGATGTAGGTTGTGGTGGTGTATTTGGTAAAGGTTTTGGAGCTATATCATGTATACCGTTCGAATCTAGATTAGCTCTCAATAAAATCATCTCCAGCTTGAGTTGTGGATTGGTTGCGCTGGCTACTCCCATCAGGTCGTCGATCAGAGAAAGTAGTCGATGTGGCTCGGTCGACTGTGCGAGTAGTAGGTCGTGTATCGAGTCGATGAGCTGTTTGGACAGTTGCGTGGCACTCAAGCCTGATTCGTTGATCTCCTCGAGTGTTTGCATGACATCGGCGGGCGTGCCCTCGAATATTGATCGTTGGATCCTATCGAGCAAATCCCCGCGGGCCATACCGAGCATTTCCTGCACTTCATCAAGTGTTATTTCAGATTTGGTTTGTGTAGCCACTTGATCAAGCAATGACATACTGTCTCGAAATGAGCCACGGCCATGACGAGCGATGAGCATCAACGCATCATCCGTGATTTTTACGTGTTCTTTTGTGGCGACAGCTCTCAAGTGATCGATAACTTTTGTCGTATCACCAGGCTTGAGTGAATATCGCTGAGTACGACTGATGATGGTTTCGGGGACTTTGTGGAGTTCTGTTGTGGCCAGGATGAAGATGCAGTGCGCAGGGGGTTCTTCGAGTGTTTTGAGCAATGCATTGAATGCTTCTTTGGTTAGCATGTGCACTTCGTCAATGATGTAGACCTTGTATTTTGCCGATGTTGGCGCGATATGGACTTTGTCTCTCAGATCTCGAATCTCATCAATGCGTCGATTGGAAGCGGCATCGATCTCGATGATGTCGAGATGGGTTGTGTCATCATCATCGTATGTCAGGCCGTTTACTTCGTGAGCGAGGATCCGGGCGATGCTCGTTTTGCCTGTACCGCGCAAGCCTGTCAAAAGATATGCATGGCTAATTTTGCCAGCCTTAATAGCCTTGTCGAGGACATCGGTGACATGCTCCTGTCCAACGACTTCGCTGAGTTTTCGTGGCCGGTATTTACGATATAAAGCTTGCGACACGTTCAATAATCCCCATCCCTCACCTGTGGTACTTACTAGTATATGTGAAAAAACGTAATAATACGCGTTGTAAAAAAACGACCTCATGCGAGATCGTTATATCAAAGTGTTACCCTCCACTTTGTTGCAAACCCAGTGTAACTGCCTTTGTGAATTAATGAAACGTTTCTTTTACAATGCAGCTTCTATTGCAGCCCATTCAACGTCAGAATCGTCTTCAGGGACGATAACACTGATCTGGTCGCCAACTGCTGCCTTGAAATAGGTGACGCTGGCAAGGAGAACTCTATATTGCTTTGTGTTGACGTCGACAAAATAGTGACCGTCTTTTTGGATGAGTGTACCGACGACTTGTTTGCGTGGAATCGGACCAATTTGCTTGTATAGGAATGCTCCGTCGTCGGCGATGGTGAGCTTGAGGATATCTCCTTGTACTAGCTTGGACTTGGATGCGTAGTTGGCCGGTACCGGGTATGTCTTACCGTCACTTCCCACCATGTTCTGACCATCAAACACACCTTCGATCATTTTACCGGTGTTCAATTCACGTACAGTTGCGGTCTCTTCGGGATTGTCTCCTACCAAACTAGTCAGCAACTCTTTCGCTGCTGCGAGATTGGTCTCAGCTTCTTGGATCAGTGCTCGTAAACGTTTGACTTGTTTCTCTGGTAGATCTGACATTGTCTGATGGATCCTCTACACTAGCACCCTGTTTGTCTTAAGTTAACTAACCTCACGTTAGCAGATAGCCAGACAGTTGTCAAAGAACTTATCCACATGCCGCACCAGAGGTAGTCGTCAAATTCAAACCAAACAAATAACGCCCTGGATAGCCCAGAGCGTTATTGCATAGATTGTGTGAGCTTGCTTAGGCAAGTTCGACTGTTGCGCCAGCTTCTTCGAGAGTCTTTTTGGCAGCCTCTGCTTCATCTTTGCTGACTTTCTCTTTGACCGCTTTTGGAGCACCGTCAACGAGAGCTTTAGCTTCACCGAGACCAAGACCAGTGATGTCTTTGACGGCCTTGATAACAGCTACTTTTTGAGCGCCAGCGTCTTTGAGGACGACATCGTACTCGCTCTTGGCAGCTTCTTCAGCTGCGCCACCATCAGCACCACCGGCTGCTGGCATAGCGACCATTGCAGCAGGAGCTGCAGCAGAAACGCCCCAGTATTCTTCGAGGAATTTCACAAATTTACTAATCTCAAGTGCGCTCATTTTGTCAAGTTCAGTGACAAGTGAGGCGAATTCTTTTGGTACTTCTACCTTTGTTGCTTCATCAGCCATTTCAATTCTCCTTATTGACCCATGCTTTCAGCACGAGCGTTTAATACATTGAGTACTCCACGGACATTACCAGCCAAAACATTGACGAAGCCGCTGAGCGGTGCTGCCAGTGTCCCGACCAATTGTCCACGAAGTTGATCTTTGCTTGGCAAGCTTGCAAGTGCTTTGACATCATCGGCCGAGAGAAACGAACCGTCGGCATTGATTGCGCCAACAAATTGCAATTCTGGGGCTTTTTTTGCAAAAGCAGCCAATACTTGTGCCGGAGCAACTTCGTCTTGTGCATTGAATGCATAGACGAGCTGGTCGCGCAGCGCACTTGTATCGGTATCTTTGAGTGTATCGACTTGCTCGAGAGCTTTTTTCACCAAGCGGTTTTTGACAACTTTTAGTGTCGTGCCATTCTCTTTGGCTTGTTTGCGAAGTTCCTGCATCTGCTTGACTGTGAGCCCTCGATAGAAAGCGACGACAGTCAATTTGGATGACCCAAGAAGATCAACAAGCTCAGAGATGACATCTGACTTTTTGCTTTTCGCTAAAGCCATATGACTCCCTTCGTGTTAATTTATCGACCAATTTGTTAAAGAATCTGACATAAAAAATACGTCTTTGATTCTCGCAGTTACCAAAGACGTACTTAGAAAAACACAAATTGTTTGTATTCTCTTGTTGCCTCGGCGACATGATTAAGGCTCTCGCCCGTCGCTGTCTTTGGTTCAGATGAATCTCAGAAATGATATCTTACAACGTTTTACAAGTCAAGAGGAGAAAATCATGTTTGAGTTGCGTTATACTTATATATATGAGTGAAGACCAACAGAGGCGGTATGAGGACCACAACCCTAACCCAGAGCTGAGTGATGCTATCGCTGAGCTACTGAAAAAACAAGCAGATTTACAGCAGCAAGTCGATGCGCTGCGCGAAGAAAAACTTGCAGCACAAGCAGAAGCCGACCAACTTCGTCAAGAACGAGACCAAGAACAATACAACGCCAGGCATGATGCGCTAACAGGCCTTCTCAATCGTGGCGGATATGACCAGCTAGTGAATAGCTATATATCTGTCATCAATCAACTGGAATCAGAAGGTGCCGATATGAGTGAATACAACGGCGTGATACTGCAGTTTGATCTTACTCGTTTTAAAAAGGTCAATGATACTTTCGGGCACGATACCGGTGACTTATTCCTTCAAAAAGCTGCCGAGCGACTCCGATCGACCTTTCGTACGGATCCTAATGTACGAGGGCTCAAAGATATACTTGCGCGTATCGGTGGCGATGAATTTCGCGTCATCATCCCCAAACTTAAGGTGCGTGGGACTGAATCATATAGCGTCGAAGATCTTCGCCAATCAATCGTCCAACGTCTTGATTCTATAGAAGTCGAGTTTGAGCATCATGGCGAGATGCGTCGCGAAACATTGTCATCCTCAGTCGGACTCATACCGTTTGAACTCCAGGGTCTGACCCGCGAGGGTTTGGATCGAGCCGACAAAGAAGCTGACCAGCTCATGTACGAGCATAAGGCAGAGCAACACGCAGCCTGAGTCTAATCTAAAAAGACGCTTGCGTTCGGGTCGACGTATTCTTTGTATTCCGGATGCCATGGCTCGGGAACTAGATACTGGTATGGCAATTCGTGGTTGAGCTTCTTGCGCAAACCATCCACTGCCATCCAAAGTCGCGTGGCATTGGTGCCCATTTCTTGTTCCCACTCTGAAAAATCGTCGGGTTTAGTACTTGGCTGTTCGCCAGTCAGAGACATGAAAAGTTCCTTTCAGACAAATCTACATGAGGATTGAAGCTTGAGGTGTGGCTGTGATTGCTATTAGTAGTAACGCTTCAATCCGTATGCAACACAGCCATTATCGAGAATGACGATATTCTTGGCTAGGTTGCAAATAGAGCGTGACATTGCAACAAGTGTATCACACGTTATTTCAGGCGTTCCAGTTTCATCTGGGTGTATCGTTCGGCCGCTAGTCGTGTGAGTTCTGGGTCTTCACCTTGGTTTACGAATTTCATAGCTTCAGCAAGCATCGGATGAACTTCAGCGACTTTTTCGTGCATCTCTTGCACGAGTTTGCGGTAGCCCGGATGACCCTGCGGCGCGGTGCGAAGTTCATGGAGATGGAATGCCTCGCGTGCATTGTACGTCAGTTTCCAGCGCATCTTATGGCCGAGTAGTGTGGCATATTGCGCTTCCAGATCATATCCGGCGGCCTGGAGCGAGCTATATAGTTTCACGCTGAGATCGAAGCAATATTCAAATTGCTCACTCAACCCCGCATCTTCAACAAGCTTCGGTATCTCGTATCCATACCGTGGACTCAATGCTTGCCATTCTAGTTCTTCGACCATGCGATGTCGCTGTAGGTCACGGAAAATGCCATAGT
>CAZWNK010000017.1:0-2679 GCA_964635445.1 uncultured Candidatus Saccharibacteria bacterium
GGTGTTGGTGTGACGGTCCACTGCCATGCCACGCCATCATATGCCCATGCCTGACCTTCAAGCCCACCCTCATACGAGACCACTGCCCCCATAGGAAGCCCGTCGGGTCCGAGTAACCGCACGCTACTCGCAGTATTGGACAGAACGATTGCGGAAGCGCCTGACGTGATCGTGAGGTATCCATGAGCGGTGATGAATTTACCACCAAGTGGCTGTGAGCGTGAGAATGTCGTCCCGGTCTGTACGATATAGCCATCTAACGAGACGTCACTATCGTTTGGATTGAAAAGTTCGATGAATTCGTCTTGTGCGTCAGTCTGAGGAGAGGCTGGATTAGGCAATAATTCATTGATCATGATTGGTATGGGCGGTGTGTGTACCACAGTGTCGTCAATTGGAGACGCCGTGCCGTCCTCGACAACAGGAGGCGAAGTGGGTTCTTCTGGGGTTGGCGATTCAGGGGTAGGGGAGTCAGTAGTCGATTGTGGCACGTCCGGAGGTGGTTCATTGTCAGATATGGGCTGGCTCGTGGATGATACAGAAAAATCAGCGGCATTATTGTCAGAGTCAATATACTCGGCGCTGTCGTTTACTTTTCGTACAAGCACTTCGTTTGCTGCGGGCGCACCTATAGGTTGACCACCCTCGGCGCCGGTTGCAGTACTCCCCCAGCCGACCGTGTCTTGAACAGTCGCTGGGTCTGAAGCCGTCGTACCCGCGGTCACAAGACGTACATGTCCAGCCGACCCTGCCAATCCAGGCGAGAAATGATCATTCGCAAGATCGTTCAGATAGTTGGTGCTTGTCAGGAGATAGTGTTTATGAGCATACAAAATGCCGTGAAGGGCGAGTTTGGTCGACCAACTCGTTCCGGTTGCAGATTTGTATTGCAGCTGCCAGGAAGATATGTCGACAGGAGATTCTGTCCTGTTATACAGCTCGACATACTCCTCACTCGCCGAATTGGCCGTGCCGACTTGGACACGAACGATCAATATGGGCGAGACAGTTCCACTCAGTGCCCGTATTACAACTGCAGGCCATACAAGAGCTACAACTAGCGCGTGGTGGATTATGCGCTTCATAGCGTACCTGAGGCTCACTATACGCTTATGTTTATATCAACGCAACGTCAATAGAAAGCATGTAGAATACATACATGCTGTATCTCATCGATCATTTCTCCGACATGCCGGTCATGAGTCTCCAGGTAGGTGGTCAGATCGCCAGACTCGATAAGCCGATTATCAATCCCAACAACCTTCGAATAGTTGGTTTCTATGTCAACGGACCGTTACACGGCGGCAAGATTCTCCTTACTGAAGATATCCGAGAACTTGGCGACCTCGGTGCGATAGTCGATCATGAGGACAAATTGGTTGATCAAGAGGATCTGGTCAGGCTTCATGATGTCTTAGAGATCGATTTCCAGCTTATCGACAAACCCGTCATCACTGAGCGCAAAAAACGACTTGGCAAAGTAAGCGACTATATAGTTGACGATTTACAATTCATGATTCAAAAAATACACATCAAGCAATCAATGCTAAAAAACTGGACCGCTGAACAGCTTGTTATTCACCGCTCTCAAATCGTTGAGATAACAGATAAAAAAATTGTCATAAAAGATAACTTGGAAGCTGTCAAAGAAGAGGACAGGGAAGTGGGGAGTAGGGAAGCGGGAAGCGTTTACTCACCAGCACCTTCGTCAAGCGCATCAACTATATCAGAATAAGCAAATCCTTGACGTGTTAAGTATTGCATAAGTTTGAGTTTGTCTTTGTACCGTGCTTGCCGTTGTTTACGAGCTATCAGTTCGTGCAATGCAGTACGCTCGTCATCGTGAGGCGCTTCCAACAACTCACTGATAAGCTCCCTGTCAATCCCCTTCTGGAGGAGCTCTTGATAAAGCCGACGCGTACTTCGTTGCTTGCTTCGTCGCCGCGATTCTATCCACGCCTCAGCAAACGCTCGATCATCCAAATACTTATATACATAAAGCCGCTCGATAACTGCATCGATAAGCTCTTGATCATACTTTTTCCGACGCAAATAATCGCGTATCTCGCGTTCGCTATGTGGCCGCCGAAGAAGTTTCATGGTACAGAGTAGGTATGCCTTACTCTCAAGTCCTAACTTTTTGATCTGCTCTAGCTCAGACTCTGTAAGTTGGTCGCCTTTACGTAAACCCTGCGCAACCACTTCGTCCATGCTCAGCGAACAACAATACTTCTCGTCGATATAGAGATTGACACGTTCAGGATTTTTGGTTTGTTGAGATAGCCGAGAAATAACGGGCATACCCCTGCCCTTCTTTTATGCTTCCTGGGGTGCAGCTTTTTCGGAGCGTGTTTCGGCACTTAAGACTTCTTTTTTGATCTTCTCCAGGACTTTCGGGTTGTCTCTTAGATATTGTTTAGTCGCTTCTCGGCCTTGCCCTATCTTACCACCGTCGTGGTCGTACCATGCACCGGTTTTCCCGACGACTCCCTTCTCTGCCGCAAGATCAAGTACGTCACCTTCTACAGATATACCTTCGTTGTACATGATGTCGAATTCGGCCTCACGGAATGGTGGTGCGATCTTATTTTTGACTACCTTCACACGAGTACGGTTTCCGATCACGTCATCGCCACTTTTGATCTGTGAAATCCGCCGTATATCCATGCGTACTGATGC
>CAZWNK010000017.1:2779-13557 GCA_964635445.1 uncultured Candidatus Saccharibacteria bacterium
CTTTGCCATACAGAATCTCCCTCCGTTAGTTCTCTGTAGAAATTATACACGCTTTTATAGCGCAATTCAGGTAGCGCTCGGCTTGAAATGTTTTAAGCATTAGCATGGTGAGGTATACTGAAGATCAAATATGCGCGTCTCCGATAAAACAGTCGAAGAGTTACTCAAAAAGTCTGGCAAAGTTGATGCCGAACTACTTGCCAAACTCCATGAGCAAAGTGATAGCGAGAAAAAACCTCTGCAAGATATCGCAATCAAAAGCGGTGCTATCACCGAACTCGAGCTCACCAAACTCTATGCACAGGCTATAGATGTGCCATTTGTCGAACTGAGCCCCAAAGAGATCAAACGCGAAATTATGCAAAAGATCCCCGAGCGAGTAGCGCGGCAGTACAATGTCGTGTTGTACGGTATCGGTGACGATCAAGTCTATCTCTTAGCGATGGAAGACCCAGACGATATCCAGGCTATTAGTTTTCTCCAGAAGCAACTTGGCGACAACATCCGCGTCTATGTGGCACCCAAAGCACAAATACTCGAATCGCTCGAGCAATATCGAGAAAATATCGGCTCAGAGCTCACCAAAGTTGCCTCAGAGACCGGTGAAGAAGAGGTATCAGAAGAAGTCAGCGCTGCTGATGTCGCAGAAGATTCCCCTATCGCTCAGACCGTCAATCTTATTATCGAATTTGCCGTCAAATCCAATGCTTCTGACATTCATATCGAACCTCGCGAAAACTACGTATCAGTTCGATATCGTATCGACGGGATTCTCAAAGAAGTCAACAAACTCCCCAAAAAAGTCATGGCTGCACTCGTGTCACGTATCAAGATCCTCTCCAACCTCAAAATCGACGAGCGGCGCGCCCCTCAGGACGGCCGTATCAAAGTACAACTCAACGGCATGGTTTACGCACTTCGCGTCTCTACGTTGCCGATTATGGACGGCGAGAAAGTCGTCATGCGTATCTTGGACGAGACGAGTAAGGCACTGACACTTGAGCAATTAGGCTACTGGGGGCAAGCCCTCGAAACAATCAACAAGGCCATCGTGCAACCACATGGCATGATACTCGTGACCGGCCCGACCGGTTCTGGTAAATCCACTAGTCTATTTAGCGTTCTCAGTATGCTCAATAGCCCTACTGTGAATATCTCAACTGTTGAAGATCCTGTTGAGTACCGTATCGCCGGCGTCAACCAAACTCAGGTCAACCCCGTTGCCGGTATGACATTTGCCAATGGACTTCGAGCGCTGCTCCGCCAGGATCCGAACATCATCATGGTAGGAGAGATTCGTGACGGCGAAACAGCTGGACTCGGCGTTCAAGCCGCCCTAACCGGCCACTTGGTTTTCTCCACTCTGCACACCAACAACGCTGCAACGTGTCTCCCTCGTCTACTAGACATGGGTATCGAGCCATTTCTCATCGCGAGCACAGTACGGGCAGTGGTAGGTCAGCGACTCGTGCGTCGATTGTGTGTCGACTGTCGAGAACAATACGCGCCTGATGAAGCCGCTCTCAAACAAATCAGAGAGATTTTCCATATAGATGACGTGGCACGCATGAAGTATATCAATGGGCTTGAAGATGCCGCCATGAAAGCGGGCATTGGCAAAAATGGCGATAAGCCCCTTGAGATGGGCTCCAACGAAAAAGGTCTCGTCAAACTCTGGAAAGCTCATGAAGGCGGTTGTGATCAATGCGGACACAATGGGTATAAAGGACGAATGGGCATATATGAGGTATTGGATAATACGTCAAATGTTCAAAAATTAATCGTCAGTAACGCGACAAGCGAAGTGATCCAGCAACAGGCGATTACTGACGGCATGGTTCCGATTCAACTAGATGGCTTCGTCAAAGCACTCCGCGGTCAAACGAGCATCGAAGAGATCTTGCGCGTAACTTCAGAAAACTAACATGACAAAATTTACTTACACCGCACTTGGTCCGAATAATAAACAGATAACGGGCACACTCGATGCGCAAAGCCGCGAAAAAGTCATAGAATTGCTCCAAAAGCAAAGCCTAAAACCACTCACCGTAGAAGAAGGAAGTGGCAAAAAGGGCGAAATACATTTCAACTTCTTGAACAAAAACAAAAAAGTCAAAACACGAGATCTTGTCATCTTCACTCGTCAGCTCGCCACTATGATCTCTGCTGGAGTACCGTTGACACGCAGTCTTTCCACGCTTCAGACACAAGCCGAAAGTAAGTCGTTCAAAGAAGTTATCGGTAAAATTGCCAAGGATGTCGAAGGCGGTACGCAACTAGCTGACGCCTTTGCAAAGTTTCCGAACATTTTTTCCGAAGTCTACGTCAATATGATGCGCGCCGGCGAAGCAGGTGGCATCTTGGACAAAATCATGGACCGGCTTGCTGCTCAGGTAGAAAAAGATGCAAGTATCAAAAAGAAGATCAAAAGCGCCTCCATGTACCCATTGGTCATCTCTTGTATCACGGTCATCGCATTTTTTGGCATGATGACATTCGTAGTGCCGAAACTCGGCAAACTACTCACCGACTTGGGCGGACCGAACGCCAAGCTGCCAGTACAAACGCAGATCTTACTTAACACCAGCAATTTCATCAAACACAATATTATCTTCATCCTTATCGTCCTTATTGGAGGCAGCATCGGTCTGCGACGATACACCAAGACCACACGCGGCAAATACCAGCTCCATGCCCTATTGCTTAAGATTCCAGTACTGAAGACTGTCATCATCAAAATCTCTATCGCTCGATTTGCCCGAACCTTTGCGTCGCTTATGTCGGCTGGTGTAACGGTGCTCGATGCACTCGACGTGACAGGTGGCGCTATTGGTAATAAAGTCATTGAGAAAGAGCTCAAAGAAGCAGCCGTGGAAGTCCGCAACGGCAAACAACTCTCGGAGCCATTAGCAAAAAGTAAGCACTTCCCTCCAATCGTTAGTCAGATGCTGTCCGTTGGGGAGGAAACCGGCAAAGTCGATACAATATTACTGAAGGTTGCCGATTTCTATGAAGAAGAGGTTGATGCCGTGATAGATGGACTCGCTTCTATCATCGAGCCGATTATGATCATCGTTCTCGGCGGTATGGTAGGACTTCTCGCGGCTTCAATCATGGGTCCGATCGCAGGTTTGTCAAAGAATATCGGCAACTAATACTTACGAAGCGCTTGACGTCAAAGTGCTTATGCTTAATAATGTCCCCCAGATACTTGTCGCTATTCTCACTCGAGCGGCGCAAGGTCTTGTTACTAAATTAAAACAACAAGGAGGGTGGGACCTTTATGGTTGCACTAAACAAAAGGAACAAAGGCTTCACGATTGTTGAGCTTTTGATTGTTATCGTTGTCATTGGTATCTTGGCCTTGATCACGATCACAACATTCACAGGCGTTACAGCTAAGGCTCGTAATACCGAACGACAAGCAGATATCAAAGCTATTCACGGCCAAATCGAAGCATTCCGAGCTGAGAAGGGTTACTACCCAACACTCGCTCATATCAATGACTACGCTGGCTGGGTCAACACCAATATGAAGGGCTTGGACAAAGAAGCACTCAAAGATCCAGGTAATACCGCAACTGACGGCACCGAATATCAGCTCAGTGCCTCATCAAGCACAAATGTCTACCAATACAAGGTTGGTAGCACGGCAGCCCTTGATTCATCAGCGCTGTCAGCATGTGCCACGACTGAAAGCACCTGTATGTACTACACGCTCACGTCGACTCTCGAAAACGGAGCTGGTACATTCTCAAAGGCTAATCTCCAATAATTGAGATTTCCCTTCTTAAATAGCCCCGATTTTTCGGGGCTATTTAGTTGGTAGATGGTATACTACTGGTTAAGCGTAACCATGTTAAAAAGACTCACATCATCTGGGTTTACATTGGCCGAGCTGGTCATAGCTATCAGCATATTTGCGATAGTCATCCCTATCATCACCCTCAGCGTCACCGAGCTTACTATTATCAATGCCCGCTCGCGTAATATCTTGATTGCCAATACTGCCGCGCAGAATAAGATAGAGGTCTTGCGTAGTCAGGGATTCAACTCCATCAACACTGGTACGTATGATTTCTCTTCGGAGCTTTCTCCGTTGTTATCCAGTCCGAGAACGGCAAGCTATACCGTCACAAATAATACCGCAAGCATCAAAGATATTTCGATAGCAATAAGTTTTCGTGATGCGACGACCACTCGTACGATGCAGTACAAAACGTCTATTAGTGAGTTGGGAGTGGGGCAATGAAACGACTCCACAACTCAGCACGAGGATTCACATTGGTCGAAGTTGTCATATCACTTTCTATAGCGGGTGTGTTATCAGGAATATTGTTCATGGTCACGTACTATTTCTATGCCAATATGATGCAAAACAATGCAGCCACCCAGATGACACTCGATACACAGATCGTACTGAGAAGCCTCACCGACGATATTCGACTTGCGGATAAGATAGATTCTACGAATGCTATCACTGATGCCAACCAGCCGAGCGGCTGGACCACGAGCAATCCAAGTAGCATATTGATTATCAGTGATCCGGCAGTGAATAGTTCCAATCAGATCATCTACAACCCTGACACCGGCTATCCTTATCGTAACGAAAACATTTATTTCGTCAGTAGCGGCACCCTGTACAAGCGCACACTCAAGAACCCTGATGCGACTGGAAATGTGGCCGTGACGACATGTCCTCCAGCGATCGCTACGAGTAGTTGTCCGCCCGACAAGACATTTAGCACTTATGTCAGTAGCCTCCAATTCTCATTTCATGATGCGACTGACGCATCAACAGCCGATGCGACCCTCGCTCGTTCGGTCGACTTCACTGTCGCCATGTCAGCAACGGTCTACGGCAGAAATATGTCTACATCCAACAGCAGTCGAGTAACCATGAGGAATCAATAATGAAGTTACCTCGCTTGCACACTCCCAATCAGGAGGGATTCGTTCTTCCGGTGTTGATCATTGTACTTATCGTCGTCATCATATTATTCCTCGCAATTTCTAATGTCGCGACGCAAAATGCCGTCCTCACAAACCAGGAGATAGCCAAAACCAATGCACAGATGACAGCCGATGCTGGTCTGGATAGCGCCATCATTAGCCTCACATCTGATTCAACGTGGACAGGCAACACATCAGAAATTACGATGCTCAATACAAGTTCCCTTAAAACTACCTATCAAGCCACAGTCACAGCTGGTGCAAGTGACTCCAAAAGAGTAGTGACCGTAACGGCTCGGGCCTATACGCCAAGCACCGCAGCTACAGCTGCCTATACACGAAAATATCAGATGGACGTTGAGGCAGTCACCTCAGGCAATGGCCCCTCATCGGTCGTGAGCGGCATCGGTGGCCTCATCCTCAACAGCAACTCAAAAATATCAGGAGGAGACGTCATCGTGAACGGCAAGATCACGATGAGTAATAATTCACAGATAGGACTTCAGACAAATCCCCTCAATGTCCGCGTTGCCCACCAAAGCTGCCCCAACCCACCCAATAGCACGTACCCACAGGTGTGCGGCTCTGGTAATGGCGAGCCGATCAGCATGGGACCAAACAGTAAAATCTACGCCAATGTCCAAGCTACCAACCAAGTGACCGGGACGAATATGTTCAATCCGGGTTTGATTGCCAATTCGACATATAGTCCCGTCGCACTTCCGACGTATGATCGAGCGGGGCAAAAGGCCGCCGTAACGAACACCTATACATCGACGAGCTCCACAGTGGCATGCAGCAATAACCAATCAAAAACGTGGCCAGCGAATATTAAAATTACCGGCAATCTGACCCTTGGCAATAACTGTACAGTTACTATCCAAGGTAACGTCTGGCTCACAGGCAACCTAACGCTTGGCAATAATACAAAGATCATAATTTCCAATTCCGTTGGCTCAACACGACCCGTACTTATGATCGATGGTTCATCCGGTTTAGTATTTGGCAATAACGCAACCATCCAAGCCAACAACGTCAATACTGGCCTTGAGGCCATATCGTTTTGGTGGAACACCAACACTGCCACCAATGGCAATTTTACGTGTGGCGGTATCAGTGATCCCCTGGATTGCACGAACGTGACCGGAGTGGCACTTTCTTCGAGTCAGAGCGTCGTAACGATCAACCTGAATAACAATGGTTCCGCCCCAAATACAGTACTGCGGACAATGTGGTCTAAAATCAGCATTTCCAACAATGCCGCCCTCGGAGCGGTCGAAGGCCAGACGATTGAACTGGGTAACAATGCTGTAATTAACTTTAGTACATCAGTACCTGGCAGCAACAACCAGATAACGACATGGGTCAAGCGCGGTTATATGCGGGTGTTCAACTAAACACTCATGACGTTCACATGATCTGTTATACTTAGTTTCAAGGAAACGCTTACGTTTACTATGAGTCAATCTTTGTTTTATCACGACAAACCAGTCTTCGGACTTGATATCGGCTCTGGCAGTGTCAAGGCTATGCAGATGGACTATGACCATAATAAAGGGCGGATGGAAGTACTGGGTTATGGATTGACGAACTTTGACAGCAAGGTCATGGAGGATGGAGTTATCACTGATTATCGAGCTATGGCAAAACCTATCCACGATCTTTTTAGTCACGGATTGGTGGGCGGCATCGGTACGAGACGAGTTATCTTGTCTATTCCAACTGCTCGTGCGTTTAGTCGCATCCTCAACCTCCCGCTGCTCAATCGCAAAGCTCTCAATGAAGCAGTGCGATTGGAGGCAGAACAGTACATACCCGTGCCAATAAACGACCTCTACATCGACTATGAGCAAGTTTCTGATAAACCAAACAAGGATGGTCTTGTAGAGATCCTGGTGGTGGCTGCTCCCAGAAAGATTGTCGACGCATATCTCAACCTCATGAAAATGCTAGACCTCGAAGTCGTTGCCATCGAAACGAATCTTTCGGCCTCTACACGACTTATTTCACTTACTGAGAATAAAGAAAATGTCCCCACACTTCTCATCGACGTCGGAAGCGAATCGATTGATATTAGCGTTCTCGATAAGTCGCTTCGTGTCACTGGAACGGTCACGAGTGGTGGCAATGATTTCACGAAGGCCATCGCCTCACAACTACAGATAACACCCAAGGAAGCAAATGCTATCAAGGCGCATTACGGTCTCGCAGTCAGTAAGCATCAACAAACGGTCAAACAAGCCGTGACACCCATCATAGACCAGCTTATCAAAGAAGTGCAGCGACTGATGCGCTACTATTCAGAACGAATCAACGACCATGATCACATCCAACAGGTCATCACCATGGGAGGTGGCGCTAATATGCCCGGACTCAGCGACTATCTCACCGAGCAACTCCGCATGCCCGTTCGTCAGTGTAGCCCATGGCAAATGCTCAGTTTCGGGAAGCTGCAACCCCCTCATGATCTTGAAAGTTCGATGTATATCACGGTTGCCGGTCTGGCACTCGTCGATCCGAAAGGAGTGTATGGTTCATGATCAACGTCCTCCCTCCGGATTCCAAAAAGGCCATCAAGTATGCACGCTGGAATTTCATTCTTCTTCGTTACTGCTTTCTTGCGCTCCTTGTGCCTATAGGTGTTGTGGCGATCGTTCTGTTTGGTCAGTACTACATCAGCCGATCTGAACTAGCACTCCAAGAAAGTGTCGACACCAGCCAAACAAAAGTAGCCTCGCTGCAGAGCGTCCAGAAAGAGGCGGAGGCACTTTCGAGCAAGATCACAACTATCAACCAACTTTTTAGTAAAGAAATGAACTTCGGCGATATCTTGAAAAAAATTGGCGCCATCCTTCCTGACGGAGCGACACTAAATGGGCTTGAGCTGAGTCAGAAGACACTCAACGCTCCTATCAGCATCACCGTCAACACCCTCAGCCACCAAGTGAGCGCTCAAGTCGTCGCCAACCTACAAGACCCGCGAAACAATCTCTTTGATACGGCCGACATTGAGAGCACGACATGCACCAAGACAAGTACAAATGGCTTCCCGTGCCAGACTGTTATCAGAGCGGTATTCAAAAAACAAACAACTCCAGCTAAGGGAGCGGCGAAATGAAAAAATTATCTTCCCCCCAAATCACATTCTTTGTCATGCTCATCATGCTCGTCATTGCCCTCGGAGTGAGTGGTGGCGGCGTCTGGTATGGCCAGAGAGTTTTAAAAAAACGCTCCGACAAAGTCGTAGAGCTGAAAGTCAAAAACGAAACACTAGACAAGCAGCTCGCTGTCTATGAGCAGGCTAAAAAGGACGTCGAGAAATACAAATACTACGGTCAAGTCGCCGATGAAGTACTCCCCAAAGACAAAGACCTCGCAAAAGTCACAAAAGAGCTAGTCGCAATCGCAGACGAATATGGCATCAGTATCGCAAGCATTACGTACCCCGCCTCTTCAGTCGGTGCTGTCGCCGTACCGAGCTCAACATCTGGTTCTACATCTACGACGACAACTCCTCCTAATCCCTCTCTCACACAGACAAAACCCGTAGACGGCTTGAGCGGTGTACTGGCAGTAGAGGTCAATGTGACGCCTGAAAATTCTATCACCTACGACAAGCTTCTTGGTTTTCTCGATCGACTGGCACAAAACCGCCGTAAGCTCCAAGTCACGCGCGTGGGCCTCAGCACCGATAAAGACAATCTCATCACCTTCTCGCTCACGTTAAATCTATTTGTTAAGCCATAAGGAGACATGATGAAACTCGATACATCAGCACTCAAAAAGATACATCCCGTCAAATTGTGGACCCCCATCAAACGTGTTTTCAGCAAGACTCATGTCGCTCTGATTGCCGCACTCATTGTCGGCCTATACGTCTACTTGCTATTGCAAGTAGGGAAGTATGCGAACGCCGAGCCAACCGATGATCAGGTCACAGAAAGTATCGTGACAGTAAAACAAGTCAAGATCAATCCCGATGATATTAGCCGACTAGAATCACTTCGAAATACCAACGTAGAAGTGCAGGCGATCTTCGATCAAACTCGAGATAATCCTTTTACGGACAAGAAGTAGTACCTAGCCTTTAAAGCCTGGTAGATTGAGTCGATCGTTGCCTCTTTTGGCGGCTGCTGGATCATTTTCTATATATTGTTCTCGCGCTTCCAGAATAGCCTTCGCGATACGCTGAACATTAGGACAATACTTGAATATAAAGTTTTCTTGCTCGCCTGCCGTTTCGACGGTCAGAGTGCCAAAATCAAGTAGCGACGCAAAGAAGCCTTTCTGATTGGCTGTGACATCTTCAACATTAGCTAGGGAAAGCTGTGACGTAACTCTGAAAAATATGCCCCGCTGAATAATTTGTGTGAGATTTTTGTTGGTCACAAGTAATCGGCTTTGTCGATATAAGATTACTGCCCCAAACATGAGCAACACTGCTGCGCCGGAGATCAAAAGCGCTATCAGCACAGCGATACGATACGCTTCAGAGTCACGACTGATGACTGAGGGCAGAAAAAATCCAACGGTACCAATAGCGAGACTTATACCTACCCCGAACAACAAAAGCTGCACGATAATGCCGAACGGATGCCGATAGACAATCGTTATTTCTTGCTCATCACTATCCAGTGTGCCGAGTGGACGCAACGACTCCATGTTGATGGGTGGCGCAGACGCAGGTGGCTGGGTCGCGACTTCGGTCTCTGTTTTGTCATCTGCCATACCAATCGATCCTCATTTATCTTGCTTGATTATAACAGGCTTTGCTGGGGTGTCACCTCTGGGAGAGGGCGACCAAGATGCTGGTATGCGCGCGGTGTAACTTTGCGACCTCGAGGGGTGCGCTCGAGAAGGCCAATCTGCATGAGATATGGTTCATAGACATCTTCTATCGTTGATCGCTCTTCGCTCGTGAGCGCAGCGAGTGTCTCTACACCAACTGGACCGCCACGATAATGCTCGATGATTGCCGTGAGTAAGTGTCGGTCGGCAGGATCAAGTCCTAATTCATCGATTTCCAGTAATTGGAGAGCACTCATTGTCACAACCGTATCGATAATTCCGTCGTTATTCATATCAGCATAATCACGAACTCGCTTAAGTAGTCGGTTGGCAATACGTGGAGTTAGACGAGCACGCTGAGACAAAAGCGCTGCTGCTGCAGGATCTATTTTGGCACCCAGTATGTCGGCAGCTCGTTCGATGATACTAGATATCTCGGAGGGACTATAGAATTCCAGACGATGCGTAATTCCAAACCTATCTCTGAGCGGAGCAGCAAGTGCGCCGGTTCGCGTAGTCGCACCAATGATTGTAAACTTCGGCAGATCAAGGCGAAGGCTGCGTGCTGACGGCCCCTTACCGAGCATGATATCAAGTTTGAAATCCTCCATAGCAGGGTAGAGAACTTCTTCTACCGAACGGTTAAGTCGGTGGATCTCGTCTATAAACAAAATGTCGCCATCTTCCAGATTCGTGAGGAGACTCGCCAGATCTCCAGCTCGTTCGATAGCAGGCCCGGAGGTGATGCGGATAGTCGCGCCCATCTCATTGGCGATGACAGAGGCCATCGTCGTTTTGCCCAACCCTGGAGGACCGTAAAGAAGAACATGATCGAGTGGTTCGCCACGTTTTTTACTCGCATCTATCGCTAACTTCAGATGTCGCTTGAGCCGCTCCTGCCCGATATAGTTTGAGAAATCTTTCGGCCTGAGATTATTCTCCAACTGGACTTCTTCGGGTGCGCTCGCGGTGTCATCGGCAACAACAATTCGATCAATAGCCATAGCATTATTATCTCATAGTTGCGAGTACGTCCA
>CAZWNK010000018.1:0-12723 GCA_964635445.1 uncultured Candidatus Saccharibacteria bacterium
GTGCTCCATGTGGCGTTTGTATGACCAATGCAGGAATTCTGTCGAAGCACCAAAGATTTTGAATGAAGGCGCAGATTCTTCGGTGACCTGTGTCATATAGTTGAGTCTGGGATGTCGGTTTTTGAGTCCGGCAGGTGGGTGACGTAGGATTACTTCATGCAACCAACGGTTGAGCTCTGAGGTTTTGAGCTTTTGATGACGTCGTCCATCAATATCAAAAGCAAGATCGAGAAGTTTGGTGACATTATGGCCGTTGATCGCGCTCGTAAAGATGATTGGTGCCCAGTGGACGAATTCATATTGTGTGACAATTCGAGCCAGGATTTGATCGTGAGTCCATGCGTCTTTGGTTTCATCGCGTTTATCCCATTTGGTGACAACGAGCACGAGGCCCTTGCCTGCCTCTTTGATCATGCCAGCGAGTTTCATGTCCATCTGGACATTGAGTTCGTCGACATCCATGAGCAAGAAGCAGATGTCAGCTTCTTCGATGGCTCGAAGCGTACGTAAGACACTAAATTTTTCAATGCCGACTTCGATCTTGCCGCTACGACGGACACCTGCGGTATCGAGGAGCTCGACTTCACGATCATAATATCGGATGACGCTACGATTGATATCCCGCGTCGTTCCTGCTTTGTCGGCAACAACGGCTTGCTGTTTCTTGGCCAGAGTGTTGAATAGCTGAGATTTGCCGACATTTGGCCGACCAATGAGGGCGATTCTCAGGCGGTTATCGTCTGTTGTAATCGTTCGTTTAGGCAAGTCAGCCACGATGGTGTTGAGTAATTCTTCTATTCCTTCGCCATGCTTGGCTGAAGTAAGGAAAATAGTTTTGATACCGAGCTTGCGATAGGTATCCACCTCGGGTCGCTTGACGAGATCGGCTTTGTTGACGACGAGGATGACAGGCTTCTTGCTCTTCAGCGCCATCGTCGCAACTTTGCGATCTTCTTCAGAGATTTGTACATGTGCTTCGATAGCTACCAAGATGACATCGGCCGACTCAGTAGCTTGTTGGATCTGTTCCTGGATCGTAAATTCGAAATCATCCTGAGCGGTCTTTAGGCCTGCCGTATCAACGAGCCAGAAGTCCTTGCCTGAGTGACTGACTTTGCCCTGGATACTATCGCGTGTTGTACCTGCTTCAGTAGCCACAATTGCCTGCTGAAAACCAACCATACGGTTGAAGAGGCTACTCTTCCCGACATTGGCTCGCCCGACGATAGCAACGATGGGTGCTGGTTTGGAACTCATGTTGTATATTATAAAACAATTCTCTTGTATTTGCCAGATGAAAGATCTCCGAGTTGATATGGTCCGAAAGCTGTTCGGTGGAGGTGTGTCACGGCATAGCCGAGTGCGGCAAAGGTTCGGCGAATTTGACGATTGCGCCCCTCGGTCATTCGCACCGTTTGGTGCGTAGAATCTGGATGTCGGATTCCAGAAGCCGAAATAAAAGCAAGATGACTCAAGCCGTCGTCAAGTTGTACGCCCATTTCTATTTTTCTCCGGTCATCAGGCTCTAGCTGTCTGTCTAACTCAACTTCGTAGATCTTCTCCTTTTCAAACTTCGGGTGTGTGTATTGGTACGCGAGATCGCCGTCATCGGTAAGCAGTAACAGTCCCGAGGAGTCTTTATCAAGGCGACCAATGGGTTTCAGTGACTGAAATTCTTCGGGAAGTAAGTCGTAGACAGTTTTACTCCCCTGTCCGTTACGACTACATACGTAGCCGATGGGTTTGTGTAGAAGGACGAGTGTATGGGATGAAGCAGCCAGCGTATAGGGATACGATTGACCATGGAATGTTACATTGTCACCTTCGTTGAGTATTGACCCAAGTTCGACAACAGTACCATTAACTCGAACTTCACCGTTCTCAATAGCACGGTCGGCCGATCTTCTGGATAGGCCTGACTCTCGAGCTAAAAACTTGTTGATTCTCATTCAGACGTCCGGCTTCTGATCTCTGACATCTGGTTAGAGAGCGATGTCGTGAGCGTGTGGTTCGTGAGCAGTATCATCTGCCTTGGGCTCTTCGGGAGCGGGTGCTTCGGCTGGTGCTGGAGTTTCGGGAGCTGGTTCAGTTGGAGTAGTTGTGGGCGCATTGACGACCGGGCTGGTATCGATGAAGCTCTGAATTTGCTTATCGACTTCGGACTGCTCTTCTTGCACTGGAGTGGCGACTTCTGATGTTGCTTCGGGTGCCGGTGCTTCGGCGGGTGTTGTAGGTCCGCTTGATGGTGGTTCGACAACTGGTAGGTCCGTTGTAGTTGGTGTCACGACGCCATCAGTGGCAGGTGTTGTTGACACATCAGTGGCTGGTGTCGGATTAGATGGTGTGATAACGACAGGTTCGATCGCTGGCGTTGTGGTCGGTTCACTGGATGTGTCCACTGGTGGTGTTGTGGGTTCATTCGTTGGTGTTGTTGGTGGCATGCTTGTTCCTCCTGTAGGTTCAGACATTGTTGGCTCGGCAGCGTTGTCTGAAGCAGCTGCTGGCGTCCCGTTGAGAACTTCCGAGACAATTCTCGTGACATCCTCGAGGGTGACTTGTGATTTAACTAAAAATCGCTCGACACCGAGTTTCTCAAATTGAGCTCGGTCCTCTGCTTGGCTGAGGGCTGTCATAGCGACGACTTTGATATTCGCAGTAGCGGGTGTGGATCTCAGGATATCGAGAAATTGTAGTCCACTCACGCGCGGCATCATCGCATCAGTGATAACCAGGTCAGGTTTCTCGCGTGAGGCGACGGCTAGTCCTTCTTCTCCATCCTGTGCGGTTACTATCTCATGCCCTTCGGCCATAAGTCGCGCACCGTAGATTTCTAAGAGATTTTTGTCGTCCTCAACGAGAAGAATTTTGGCCATAGTGTAATTACCCTGCTAATTTAAACACATTGTACCATAAGCCTCTCACCGTAAAATTGTGAATCCTACACACTTGGCGTGCCAGGAGTAACCGGCGGTATGGTTCTGGCTTCGTCGATCTGTAACTGTTGGGCTTGGTCGGCTGATAAGCGCGGGAGATTGATATAGAACGTGCTTCCTTTGTTCAAGGTACTGTCGACCCAGATGTGTCCATGATACAGCTCGACGATTTTACGGCAGATGAATAGTCCGAGTCCCGTACCGCCGATAGCCCGGGTGGCGCTATTGTCGACGCGGTAGAATTTTTGGAAAAGATGCGGGATATCTTCGGCAGGTATGCCACTACCGGTATCAGTGACGCGGATTTGAACCACTTCATTGTTGCCCGTCAATCCGATGGTGATTTTGCCTGTATCAGTGTATTTGACCGCGTTGTCAAAAAGGTTGGTGATGACTTCGCGAAGTCGCTCGGGATCAACATGGATGTAGTACAACGGTCTGACAACTTTCTCGCCGCCGCTTCGGGCATCGATGGTATTGCTCTGTGCGCCGAGTACATACTCCACGCCCAAGCCACGTTTCTCGGCGGCAAACTTCATGTCTTGAGTGAGCTGCTCGAGTAGTTGCCCGACTTCGAGCACAACTGGGTGGTTGGATAAACGGCCATCTTCGGATTTGGTAGCGGTGAGTAGATCCTGGAAAAGTTTACCTAAGTGCTGTGTCGACATGTGTGCTTTCTCGAGAAATTCACGTGCCTTGCTGTCGATTTTGCTAACTTTATCATTGAGGGCAAGTGCGAGGTAGCCCTCGATAGCTGCTACGGGTGTACGCATCTCGTGGCTGGCGGTAGAGATAAACTCTGCGCGCTGCTTCTCGGCGTTGCGCTCTTCGGTGATATCACGGAAGACGCCTACTGCACCACTCAAAACTCCGTCTTTGTCGATAAGTGGTGAGATAGTGATGGCGAAATTGATCTTTTTATCATTTCTCGTCTTGAGGATGGCGATGTCGTCTTTGCAGGTTTCTTTGTTGTGGAGTACGAGGACAAAGGGGTTTTGGGTATCAGTGTATGGTGTGTCTTTTTCGTCCATGAGTTGGAAGACATTTTTGTGATTGAGTTTGATGGCGTCTTTTGCTTCCCAGCCAGTGATACGTGCAGCAGCCGGATTGAAGAGCTCGATATCGCCGGCAGCATCGATCACTACGACGCCATCGGCGATGCTATTGATAACGATATCAGTAGTCGTATCAGCATGTTTTTTGGTTACTGACGAGTTCTCGAGTACGATCCCTGGTACTGGTTCTTTGTTACGGTGAAATAAGCCCACTACGAAGATATCCTAAGCTTAAGCATAATTTAGGTACAGTATAACTCATATTTCGGAGTAGAATAAATGCAGCACGCCATAAGCGAGGAGGTCATATGCACGACAATCTTCGTATGAGACGTATCAAATGGGAATTAGTCAAAGCGGGCATCGGACCGTTCGGGCTTCGCACGAACGAGGTCAAGTATCTTCCGAAACTTATCCGTGACGATGAGCATATCGTTGTCGCTATCAACGGTTGGCATGACAGCGGTCTCGCAATGTTGATCGGTACGGACAAGCGCATCATCTTCTTAAACCGCAAGCTCTTCCACTCTCTGGAACAGGAAATCATGCTAGAAGGCGTGAATGGCATCACTCATGACAACCAAGGGTTCTTTGCGACAGTCGTCCTGCATACCCGCATCGCTGAGTATAAATTCCGGTATGTAAGTATCGCCAGCGCCCAACGGTTTGTCGAGTACATCGAAAAGACAGCGATTCTGAAAAAAGACGAAAATAAATAGCCAACTTAAGTTGGCTATTTATGGTGAACCACACGGAACGTCTTTCGATCAAACGTTCGGGTTCGAAAGAGATAACTTTGGTGACCCCAAGGGGAATCGAACCCCTATTGCCGGGATGAGAACCCGATTTCCTAACCGTTAGAAGATGGGGCCAAGAACGACCCCGAGTCTATCACATCTGTTAGGAAGTGTCTATCGCGCTAGACAACTGACATTTACGACTGATCTGATTGTGGTGGTATATATATTTCTGGGGCGGCTGGGTTTATCCGATGATACACCGCTTGACCGGCTTGTAGCCCCTCCAAGGTAGGTCCGAGTAAGCCATCCTCAGCTTCTCCGACCAGGCCTTGTCTGAAAAGCGCATCGAGACCATCATTGAATTTGCCTATATGGACATACGGTGGCTTGGAAAAGACGACTTCAGGAATATCGAGTATCCCAAATTTCCCACATTGCGCGAGGGTATTTTGGAACGATTCATAGTCCATGCGTCTGATGGGAGTATCAGAAATTCTTAAGACGAGCAACATGAGATCGGTCATGGCTATGTCACGAGGAACGCCAATGAGACCCAGACCCTCAACTCGCTCTTCAAGACCTCGATGGGCCCACTTGAAACGTTCGCGAGCCTGCTGCTGGCGCGCAAACTCAGGACCATACACTGACGTTTCTTCTAGGCGCAATAAACCACTCATCTTCCCCTCCTTGTTTGTTCAAAGTCTAGATGAATGAACGTGCAGGAACAAGCGGTAAAATTTACTGATACGTCACGGTTTTGTCAGATGGAAGGGCGATGATCCAGGTTTGGCCGGTATTGAGCTTCACATCAGCACCGTTGACGTCTTTGAAAGTCAGAGCGGCTTTTTGATCAGCTTTACTCCAGGTGGCGTTGGTTTCAACACCGTCCTGGAAGATTAGTGCGTCACCGCTGCCGACCGTCTTGATATCCAGGTGTCCTTGTGAATCCGCCAGTCCATAGGTTGTTTTCATGACGATGACGACTTTGGGCTCAATCTGGGCTTTTGATTCACGATCGATATGTACTGCACCTGCTTGGGCACGCAAATACGAGTTGGTAGCAACATTGTACGTGAATGTCGGATTGAAAAGTGCACTGGAGATCGAGACCGAGATAGTCGAAGCAGTGGGTGTCGCCGCAGGAGCATCGGCTTTACGAGCAAATGGCGTGAAGCTGCTTGATGTGTAGCCCTTGGCCTTCATGAGGGCATCGACTCGATCGGGTGTGGTATAGACATTGTGCGGAGCATAACGGTCTGATGAGCGGTAGTAACTATTGCCGTTTGCAAACTGGTCGAGGTCGCGGCCACCGAGGCTTTTGATTTGTTTCAAAGCTTCCGGACTTCCGCCGACGTGTCCGATACCGGCATCAAAGCCAAGAGCCCAGTGTAAATAATATGGACGAAGACTACGTACCGGTCCAATAAGACTCGGCAGATTTTCTTGATACAAGAGCAAGAACCGAGTGATGCCACCCTCAGCAATTGCTTCGAAGACAACACCTGCTCCTTTGATACCTGATTGTGGCCGCGCTTCTGGACTATTCTCGACCATCATGCCGACGACTGGTCGCGCTGCTTGCTCGGCAGTGACCTCAACACCCGTCAGCGGTGAGGGCTTTGTCTTCGGTTTCTCAGGCTCTGTCTTTGTCGGTTGTTGAACATTGGGTATACGAACAACTGTCTTGTCGACTCTCTGACGGATAAATATGGCGAAAACTAACAAGAGTCCGGCCAGGACTGCGACTGACGAAACTATAATTTTTCGCCGCGTAAAGAAGAAAGTTTTGAGTTTGGATATCATGCAAATTACTTATGCTTACACATAAGTATACGGGAACCGTGTTTAAGATGCCAGTCGGGTTCGCACTCGATCCTCGCCCATCACATTCATGATCTTCCAGAGGTCAGGCGTACGAGTCAAACCCGTAAGTGCCACGCGGAGGACCATCGCAACATCAGCCACCGAACCTTTGAATTGATCGGGATTGGTTTTGTAGTCTTTCGTCTCTCGGGCATAGCCAAGTGCTGCGGCTACATCTTTAACTTTCTCAAACCACGCTTCCCTGTCGTCAGCAGGATCATATGTTTTCAAAAATGCTTGAACTATATCGTCCTGGTTTTGAGCTGGAGCTTCTTTTTTCCATGAGTACGAGTCAAAAAAGTATCCATACTGCTCAGGTGCGTCACTCCATCTGGCGAGGTCTTTTCGTTTTTGTTCCCCTTCTCTCTCTATCGCCAAGACGCTTCGTGTATAATCTGGGTCTTCTTGAAGTGCTTTCTCAAAATCCGCATCATGATCTGAAGCCCATGACTCGACGCCCTTCTCGTACTCTGCTTGTGGCAGATTGCCTATGTAATCACGACTTATATCATCAAGTTTTTTCATGTCGAGCAGTGGATTGCGGCTTTGGCCGAGTTTTTGGAGACTAAACGGAAAATCCGTGAGTTCGGCTTGTGGATTCGTTTTGCGCCAATCTTCGAAATTGGAGTTGGCAAGGTTGAGTAGATACTCTTTGATCGCAGGGACTGGATAGCCTGCATCGAAGAAATACTGCACATCTGCCTCAGGATCCTTGCGTTTACTGAGTTTACGTTTGTTGCCATTGTCCAAAATCGAGATCACACCGAGGTGGCCATATCTAAATCGTGGTATACCGAGTGCGTCGCATAGGTCAAAATGTAGCGTCGTGCTCGGGAGCCATTCCTCGCCTCGGAGGACAAGTGTGGCTTTCATCAAAAAATCATCGACGACATGTGCGAGGTGATATGTCGGCAGTTTGTATTCGTCAGTCTTGAGCAGGGGTATATCGAGATCATTTTCAGGAAATTCGAGATCACCACGAAGCTCATCATGGAATTGGATTCGTTTGTCGTGTGAGCTACTTGAGCGAAACCGCAAAACAAATGGCTTTCCCTCATCCAGGGCTTTTTCTATCTCATCGTCTGTCTTGTCGCGCCATATAGCCCATTCGCCGTAGTAGCCGGGTCGTTGCTTGGCGGCTTGTTGCTTCTGGGTGTTGGCTTCGAGGTCTTCTGAAGTGGCGAAGCATGGATAAGCTCTTCCGTTCTTAAGCAGTTCGATAGCATATGTGAGATAGATAGCACCACGTTCGCTCTGAAGATAAGGACCGTAGTCACCGCCGAATTCCCCTGGTCCTTCGTCGACATTGATGCCAAACGCTTGGAATTGCTTGATGATAAGGTCGATAGCTCCCGGTACCTCACGTTTTTTATCGGTGTCTTCTATGCGCAGTATCATTCTCCCGCCGGTTTGGTGCGCAACGAAGTCATCGACAAGGGCTGTATAGATCGAGCCGATATGCACAAAGCCGGTCGGGCTGGGACACATGCGAGTTACTTCAGCGTCAGCAGGAAGCTGGCGTGCTGGGTAGCGTGCTTCTATTGCTTCTCTCGACTCGATGCCGTTTGGAGCGAGAATTTGGCTGATTCTATCGACGAGTGCTTGCTTCATAACAGATAGAGTACAGGGATTTTGGGGAGCAGTCTAGCGCTACATGGATGCAGCAATCTTGAGCAGTTGATCAGTGGAGAGGCCTGAATTGCCCTCGATGGTGTACCAGACACCACCATCTACCCAAGTCGCATTGGAGCCATCGTAGATGTAGAGTGTTAGTCCTCTGTCGCGGAATGTTTCGTAGTTGCTCGTTTTGTCATTGAGGTAGTTACTCAAAAGACTTTGTGAGTCCCATAAAGATTTTTTTTGCGTGATAGCAAAACTGCGATTATCGACAGAGGTACTAAAATTGAGCGTAATCTGTCCCGGAGCATAGCTGATAGGTCCACTACGATGGAAGCCAGCAGTATAGTTGGGCATCGATGCAGTGACACCGGCTTTGCTGGCGGCAATCTTGACGGCAATATTGGGGATATTGAAATACGTGATAATACCAGCGACGATCAGGAAGCTGGCCAACGTCGTACTCACTGTGACGCCGTGACGTCGTTTGCGCTTGGTAGTAGCCTGATGAGACGTAATTTTTTCAAACCCTTCAGCGATAAGTTGTTCTTTGCGTGCAACCAACGTCGTGGCCTGGCGCATATCTGCGGTACTCTGAGGAAGCATTGCCTCTACTGGTGGCGCTTGGCTTGAAATCTGTGGCGATGACGAGGACGAAGGAGTTGCGGGCGTAAATCGACTCACTGCCGAGCTTTGTGGAACTTCGAGAGCCTTACTCAGCCGCGCTGCATCGACGTGATGGGCGGCATGATGAGATTTTTTGGCATGTTGTGTGGTGACAGACTGTTCAGCTTTGAGGTTGGGCTTTTTGACGTAATGACGATTGAGCGTATGTGTGCGTGCTGGTGTTTTGTGAACTGCTTTGGAAGGATGCGCGACCGTATGTGGAGTCTTCGGCTTGGCAGCTACTTTACTCGAGCTGGTGAGTGGCATAAAGCCATCGACTGGCTTGGGTGATTTTTTGAGAGTTATAGGGGTACCGCTGGCAGTGTCGTATGTTTTGCCATTGATAACGATGGTACCGCTTACCCTAGACATCCCCTGTTGCTCCGATCTTTGTTTAGACGCTTTTGGTTATCTTATATTGTATGGAGTCAGACCCTCATGCGCAATAGGAAATAAAATATTGCAAATTAGCGATTCTACTAGTGGTAAGCACTACCATTCAGGGGTATACTGTAAACGATGAATTTTTACGACGCCAAGTCGAGGCGCACTCGCGCACTTATTCGCTTCACGCTTTATGGGATCAGTGCTTTTTTGATCGTCATACTGACCGTCATACTTGTACTTGTTTCACAGGGCTACTGGATCGATCGTTCATCTGGTCAAGTCATACGCAACGGTCTCGTCTTTATTGATTCTCTCCCACATGATGCTTCTATACAGATAGACGACAAACTCCAAAAGGACCGAACAGCAGCGCGCTATACCCTACTCGAAGGCGTGCATACTCTCAATCTCCAGAAACCTGGCTATCGAATCTGGACAAAACAGTTCACGCTGACTGGTTCACAAGTCGTTGCCTATACCTATGCCCGACTTATACCACTCCAACTCAACCCCAAAAACTATGCTCAGTATGGCGCAGCGCCTGTTATGAGCCAGAGCCCCGACCAGCGTTGGCTTCTGATTTCACAAAACGCAACTGCCGGTACGTTGGTGTTTGATCTCTATGATACGAATCGGGATCCACTGGTAGCGACGCAATTTAGCTTCATCGTCCCTACTGGTGAACTGCCCGTCGTGCAGTCAGTGCGGTGGCTTGCCGACAACGATCACATGCTTGTGCGTACCCTGCGGGGTGCCACACAAGAGTATTTTGTGACGAGCCGTTCCAACCCGACTGTTGTGACGAGTATCAATCAAGTATTTGGCATAGTACCGACCAATCTCGTGCCAGGAGACACTCGGGGTGACCTGTGGTATTCTCTCGAATCATCTGGCAATGTCCGGCGGCTGAGTCTCGTCGATAAAGTCCTGCCGTCGCCTATTGCGACTCGTGTTTCTTCAATTTCTGGGGATCAAGAACAGGTATTTATGACACAGACAGATGCTATCGATACAACTAAATCATCAGTGTTACTTCGCCGTAAAGACACGCAGTTTACGCTCATAGCTTCTGTGGTTAAAACGCCGTTGTGCGAATCGGGGCTTTACACAGGTACGCGCATCGCAGTATGCAGCGTCGACGGACGTGTCAAAGTGTATCGCAACGCCGACGCCAACTCTGTCGCTCAGTATGATCTCGAAAACGGTGATGCTGAGTCGATCGTCTTCTCGCCAACTGATCGATTTGTCGCTATCAAATCGAAGACATCTGTCCTGGTGGTTAATTTTGAAGACGAGAAAGTTTCACGCAAAGATCTTGCAGATACCACAGGGCGTACATTGCAATGGTTCGATACGTTTCACCTGCTCTATACGACGACAGCAGACCAACTACATATAGTTGATTATGATGGAGATAATGATGCTGCACTCACACTTACTGCTCGCAATGGTCTCCATCTCAGTGATCGACGCCAGGAACGCGTTATCAGCCTTACGCCTGCTGGGACAAGTTCAACTCTCCAGACTACTAGTCTAGTGGAATAACCAGTCTTTGATCCGTTGCGTCAGGCTTATTGAGTTGCCTGGGACAGTCGTGACATTGGTTTCGGTGCTACTGGCTACTTTGGGTGTACTGAGGTTGGGTACGGGAAAAATCTGATTAGCTTGTATGACGAGTCGATTGTATGCCGTGCCTGGCGGGTCACACGTGATGAGTGAAGTCGTGAATGGCTGCGGTGTTGGTCCGTAGATCACGGATATGTCGGCTGGTTTGACGACCTTTTTGCCGTATACAGCGTAGATGTAGCGCTGGCCTTTGTAATTGATCTGAAACGTATCACCATTGTCCAATTTTCCGAGGAGGACGAAGGCCCACTTGTATTTCTCTGGTCCGAAAATATTGCTGCTCGAATGACCGACGATGACGACGTTGCCGTTCTGGCCAGGAAGTGCGGTGCCGGGGATCTGTACGACACCCAGTTCAAGTCGCTTCTGGAACTCCGACTCTTTAGTCACATCATAGTTCTCGATGATGATAGGCAGGTCTACGTTGAGTTTGGGGATGATGATACGGGACTCGGGTCCGACTTTGACATCAGTAGCGTCCTGGATGATCGGGCCAGCGACAGCCGTTCCCGGACTGAGATATGATTTGACCCGCCCGATTACGAGCTCATTGTTCATAACAAACAAAAACAGTACCCCGACGCTTACCGCAAAGACAATCGATCGCATATGACGAGCCAAGGTTTTGTACTTGGGATGATCGCGAAACCCGATTGTGCTTGGCTCGTTGTCGTCATGTTTTTTACGCTTCTTGTCACTTTTGAGTTTGGTTTTTTTGGTCGGCTCGGGTAGCGCATGATGTTGCAGAGCGCTGTAATCGACGATAGCGACTGGAGGTGTTGCTGCTACCTGATCAACGACTGCTTTTTGCTCGAGTGTCTTCGCTGGTTCATCGTTCTGAGATTTGGTAAGTGTTGATTTGGCATTGTATTCGGCCCATACCTCGAGTTTCCCGTCGTCATCGAGTTTGTTGTAGTACGAATGCCACGCAGCTTCGAGCTGTTGACCTGACATCCCCGATCGTTTCAATGATTCAAGATACTGTTGATGGCGACTGAGAGGTAGGTGAAATCGCTGTTCAGCCGTAATCTCGCGCTCCTCGTTGACCACCGTAGGCTCCTCGACAAACAACCCTGCGATCTTGGCGCGTATGAGATCGGCTGCTGCGCTTTGCTCGGAGGTACTATTGCCGAAAGTTGCAGGAGTATAATCATCTCTCACTTGCGGGAGCTGATAACCTGACGAATCTGATGGTTGATCGGTATGTGGGTCCATTTCTTACAACATTATAGTATAATTACCCTGTTCTGTAAGCCGGAGTGGCGGAATTGGTATACGCGCACGACTCAAAATCGTGTTCCCTTCGGGATTGAGGGTTCAAGTCCCTCCTCCGGCACCACGTCGACTTGTATATAAAGGGTCACTGCAGTTTTGCGATCAAAAGCAAAACTCCCGGTGACCCTTTATTGCTATCTCCGCTTCCCTTTTTCCGAATCCTCTTTAGCAAATAGATCAAGAACCCGAGCTGTTCAGTGTATGAACAGCAGTCGTAAAAGCCTCGAAGGGTTTATTGGGATTGTGGAGCCAAAAGACCATCGAGCTGATGGCGGTTTGCAAGCGCCAGATATCGAGATCTTCTGCTAGTCGGGTCGAGCTCACCTTCCCACCCGAAGCCACGTGGATAGTTTCAAGTTGTTTGACGATGATATGGAGAGGATAGCGGGTCGTGATGTCTTGCAGGATGTCGACGAGGGCGAGGATATCCATATTGAATGTGATGGCTCGCTGCATGTTGGCATGGAGTGATAGTTTCTGAAGTTGTGCCAGACTCACGACGATGAGTGTACGTTCCCGTTCGAAGAGGATCTCCGGACGATGACTGAAATAATCCACTGC
>CAZWNK010000019.1:0-11222 GCA_964635445.1 uncultured Candidatus Saccharibacteria bacterium
AAACGACTGGATATTTCATGACTAGACGGTGAGTTTTGTCCCTGAACCCGCCCTTGGGGTCGTGATGCGAGTCCAAGCGTGCACGTTTGGCGATTCGTGGCCAATTGATCTTGTCGCCAAGCAATGATAAGACTGCCGGTAAAAGCGTCATCGAGGCAAGCAGTGCTGCAAAGTTTGCGTTGATAGCGCCACCAGCGAGACTACGGAAGATAGTGACTGGGATGATCATCATGCCTAAGAGTGCAAGGATGACGGTGAGGCCGCTAAAAAACACGGCCCGGTTGGCTGTTGCGCCGGTCGCTATGATCGCGCCGTGTTTGTCAAAGCCTTTTTTGCGCTCCTCGCGATATCTCGAAACGATGAAAAGTGAGTAATCGATACCAACGGCCAGGCCGATCATACTGACCATATTGGTCACAAAAAGGTTGAAATGTACGAGCTGTCCAATCAGTGCGACGAGTCCCATCGATACGCCGATCGCAAACAATCCCATGATGATCGGAACGACAGCTGCAACGATAGACCCAAAGACGACAATAAGGACGATCAATGCGACGGCTATACCTATCATCTCGCCTTTGCGCAGATCTTGCTCGGCAATCGTAGAGAAATCAGCGCCGAGCGTGGCGTTGCCGCCGACTTGAACTGTGAAGGCGCCGTCCGCTTCCTTGGCCGCATCGCGGAGTTTTTCGACATATTTGGTATCAGCTTTTTTCAGTCCGACTGGTATGAGCATGGTGTGTTGGTCGCCAGAAATGAGAGCCCGTGCTTGCGCTGGATTCTGCTGGGCTATCATATAGTATGTTGTCACAGGATTGGCAAGAGCGTCGGTGCCGAGATCAGTGATCTTAGTGTGTAGCTTGTCGACTGTCGAGCGAAACTGGTCGGTGTTGACTGTATATCTATCAGAGTGAACGATAACAAACTCAGTCGATGCGACTTTATTGCCGACGGTGAATTTCTGATCGATCACTTGTTGTGCCTGGACCGACTCGGGCTTGCTTGTGAACGAGACGTCTTGCGACAAGACACCGTTTAACAGTCGCCCACTTGTAAAGCCCATCGTCAATAGGACGATGATCCAAAATACGATGACTCGCCACGGATAATGACTTGATGCTTTTGCCAAGTTCTCAGGGTTTACATTCCATCTCGACATTCACTACCTCCTCATGCTTCGGTATCATCATAATACGAATGGTATCAGAGGCCTAGAGCTGTAGGGGAATGCTGAGGGAATCATCGTTTTGTGGCAGACCTGATGGATTGTCTTTTTGGAGAACCAATGTAGCTGAGCCGTGAGTCGGTGTGCTAAATGGCAGTTGTGCGCTAAAAAGAACCGGTTGACTGGTCATCCAGTTGTCGAGAAGTTTGCCTGTAGTCTGTCCGATTGCGGTACCTGACGAATCTTTGAGAACAATAGGAAAGCTGGCTTCAAATGACCAGTTGCCGGGAACTTTGCCAACAATCACACACGGACTCGTGACGGTCGATCCCGAGATAGGCGTGTAGAGGCTGATCGATACTCCCTTGGTTGATGTGTATGTTTGTCTGGGAACCGATGGAGAGGGTGTTGCTTTCTTGATGGTATCGAGATCAGATTGTAGTTGTGAGATTTGGGTCGTGAGACTGTCTACTTTGCGATGTTGCCACGTATAGACGCCGCATATGCTCGTACCGATACCGACGATAAGTACGAGCAATGCAAGCAGCCATATCTTCACCGAACCATCATGGGTAGGTGTGTATGGGTGAAACATACATCCCTACTCCCTAGTGAACCTGTGCGTGACCATGAAATGTGGTCGAGGTGTCATGCATGAAACTGTGACGGATATGTCGGACGGTGTCAGTCAGCCATGCGGCTCCGATAACTCCTGCCGTGATATAGAAGAGAGGAGCGCTCGTGACGATCATGCCAGCTATCGCGACACCTACTGCAACCATCCCTAGTACCATCTCGGCCATGTTGAGCCAGCTGAGGTTGGAGAAATCGAAACTACTGAAAAGAAATATTCCGACACCGAGACCCAGCAGAACGGCGACTGCACTTCGCCAACTTCCGATCACTGCCCACGAGTATTCATAAAACTTAGCCCATACGATCGCTCCACCGCTGATAGATAAAGCAGCGGTGACCAAATCTCGCCATGTAGCTTTCATATGTATATCCTCCTTAGAAACTTAGATATTTTGTTTGATGTCGTAGAGCCCGCCAGCGTCGTGCTTGGAGCTTGTTGGCCTTTGATTCCCAATCATGACTTAGTTCTTCGTACAAATCTTCAAAAGACAATTTCGACACCGGTGTTGGTTTGAGATGGAGTCGAACTCGCCTCATACTTCCTCCTTTCGGACGTCACTTACACCTATGTATACGTGTTTGTTTGCGGGTATTGCATAGACGTTCCTCCGCTTACCTACTGAGTAGTATGGCGAGAAGAGCTTTGAGATTCAGTGATGTTTATCACACTTTGTATCGAGCGATTTGTTGGAGTGTTAGCTGCGACCCAAACGCTTGGCTTCGATGCGGTCGTGGAAGCCTCGTTGCGATAACTGGATCAGATGAACTTTTTGGTCTGAGAGCGAGATGCGTACGCTATCGGTCAGCTTTTTTTGGACTACGACACCATCAACGATAAGTTGCACGGGTCTACCTTCTTGCTCGGCTTGCTGAAAATCGATGGAGACGGTGCGATTGCGGCTCAGTACGTGAGGACGCTGAAGAGTAGAGTAGAGCTCTGAGATGTGAGGGTTGTTGGGTGTGACGACGAACACATCTTCTGCTTCAGCGTCGATGATCGGACCTGAGGCGGCCAGTGAGTAGGCTGTCGAGCCAAGTGGCGTTGCGAAGATAACGCCGTCACCGATGAAGCTACCTATAGACTGGCCGATATGGACTGAGAATTTTGCGGCACGAGGGCCATTACGCTCCACTGAGATGTCGTTGAAAGCGTAGCCCAGGACCTGATCTTGCTTGTCTCGTACATGCAGCATCGGCGCGGTGATTAGCGAGTATGTCTTAGCGGCCAGAGCTTCGACGAGCTCCTGAATCTTGTCGCTATCGACGACCTGCAAAAACCCTAAGTGTCCTGTCGAGATACCAACGAAGAGGGCATCATCGGTGCGATGTTTCTTGATGGCGCGGAGCATCGTGCCGTCGCCACCGATAGCGGCGATGATTGGTCTGTCCAAGGTGACGCGAAGTTTCTGCAGACTTTCGAGCAGGTTGGTTTCGGCACGGTCTGCCCCGGGCGAAGACATTTTCACGATAGTGAGATGTTTCATAGCTCTACGCATGATAGCACGGAGCTTGGACACTACCTCCGTGATAGAATGATACAACAACAGGAGCATCGAGATTATGCCGAGTCACCGCATCTATACCACGAGTGTCGCAAGTGTCTATCCGCACTATGTTGCCAAGGCAGAACGCAAAGGCCGCACCCGTGCGGAAGTCGATAAGATTATCTGCTGGCTGACTGGGTATAGCCAAAATGAGTTGGATGAGCAGTTGGAAAAACAAACCGATTTTGAGACGTTTTTTACGGACGCCCCGCTGATGAATCCCAATAGAACTTTGATCAAAGGCGTGGTCTGTGGTGTGCGAGTAGAAGACATCACTGAGCCAACGATGCGTGAGATCAGATATCTCGACAAACTAGTCGAGGAGTTGTCGCAAGGCAAGTCGATGGAGAAGATCTTGCGTCGAACAGAAGGTTAGTTGTTGCTACAACTATTGCTGCAATTGTGCTGCCCTTCTTGTTGCTTTGTATAATCAGGCTTCACATATCCAGAGAGATGGAAGTCATCGGCGTCGTGGTCGTAGTCTGCTGGATAGTGGAAGGCCTGGTCGCTCTTGTCGTCAGAGTTACAGGGAATAGGATGGGCATCTCGGTAGGCTCTACTGATTATGAAATCATCTCTCGTTGTCGCACCTCGTTTTTGGTACTCGGCGAAAATGGTGTCCGGCATGACCTGGAAGTACGACACGTACTGACCTTTTCCTCCCTCGACGGAGATATCGGTAGCTGAATAACCGCTAATAACGCCTATCTTTTGACCAGCTTTCACAGACAGGCCTTTTTTGATGCCATCTACTTTGTATATATGGAACAGACGGATCGTGAAATCTTTGGCACTCGTTGGCTCGATATATATCTGTTCACCTACTGGTAATCGCTCTGCGGTGATATCGGTGATGATGCCATCGACAGGACTGAAGATATCTATGTCATGTTTGCCGTCAGGTTCCGGCGGTACGCTGTGGCCGTCGATCACGCGCGTAGGCTTAACACTGGGATCTTCTTGCGGTGTAAAATAGTGCTTCATGCTTCGGCACGTCTCGCCGTTGCCCGAGAAATCATGACCTTCACCAGAACGATATTTCGAGATGCTATATATTTTGGACAGGTCGATGAAGTCAGCTTGGATGAACTTCGGAGGATTGTCGACATCTACTTTGACACCAAGCCCAGTCTTTTCTTTAAGCGCATTGAATACATAGAAACCAGCTACGGATACGACGATGAGTACGACGATCAATATCAGCCAGTGAGTGAATCCTTGCTGACGCTTATTGTTTGCAATTTTCATGTGTGCCTACCCTGATTAATTACGCTTAAGTATATAGATTTTAAACGAAACAAAAAGGCCTTCTGATCGCCGTAGATTGTATGTTGAAGCAGCTAGCTACGGGCGTAATGTGCCGGCGAATACTTGCCATGCGAGTAGTGACTTGGCAACCAAGCTCAGTATTATGTATGCGCGCTCGCCGTAGAAGTAGTCTCGCCATTTTCCGATCTTTTTGTATTGCAAGAACATGTTGATCGCAAAACAATTGAAGAAGACGAAGATCGAGACAAATATCCAGTACACAAACGTTGGCGCTTTGCTTCCACTATCTGCTCCGAGCCATAGGTAGAACGCGACTGCGAGCCACGGCACGATCCCGGCCAGGCAGCCTATCCAATAGCTCAGCCAGCTTGTTTTCTTGGTAGTTTGATTGTGGATTTCCATCACGAGGCCCATCAGATTCATAATAGCAGTGAGAGTGAACAACATCCCGAGGCTCACGACGTCATAGATGCCGACGAGGACACTGATTGCTACGATCATCGTGCTGGCAGATAGAGCGTACTCAATCCATCGCATCTTGTTGATGCCTTTTGATAGGTTGGTGTTGTACGCGCGATTGTATACGGTTGCTATGAAAAGGTGTGCAGCGGCCGATAGCATGAAAAATGTCACGATGAGTTGGGGAAGCGAGAGATTGAACAAGACTCTCGTAGCTGGTTCCAATTTGCTTGTCTGCGTATTGAAGTGCAGGTAGCTACCAGTCACGGGCACCGAGAAATTTTTGCTAAGTACCCACACGGCGATGCCTTGGATGAAATGCAGACCTGCCATGACAAGATTAAATTTTCGCAAGCTTGCTCTAGTTATTTTTGCCATAATTACATGTACTATAGCATAAAGTTTATGCTTGGGTTACTTATATTTAGTTGCCCAACTTCTCAATCTCCCAAGCTTTTGAAGTGACGATACTAGTGATCACTTTGCAGCAGATCCAATTCAACCGATAGATCTTCCATCTGCTCGTCGATTAGTTTACGTGCGTCTTTCAGTGCAAGGTTGTAGATATCGGGACCAAGATTTTGCAAGACGATATCGATGATGTCGCTCGCAGCCACGATACCAAACTGACTGCCCTCCTGCTCTTCGATGCGGGTGATGATTTCATCGAGGCACTTTTGTCGTATTTGATCACTGCTCACATCCCATTTTCTTTTCGTCATAGTGAGATCATAGCAAATTTAAAACTTGGCTCGGCATTCTCGATGAAGTTGGAACTATTCTGTGTCGGGAACGGCGCCAGCTTCCTATCTATCGTTCTTGGTTATAAAAAAGTGCCAATTAGTCCGCTGACTAACTGGTTTGTAAGCATAGTAAACAACGCTCATCGCATTGCGTGCTAATGCTGCCTCGAAATCTTGCCTCGTCCAATATGTAAATAAACGCTCTTCATGAAGTCCGTCATTATCTCGAACTTCAAACTCTTCTCTATCACCATCCTTGATGGCTATCATTCCTATGGCTTTAGGAACCATAACAGAATTTATGGCGGTTAACGCTTCGTCGATTCGTGATTTAGGGATATGCAGCAAAACTGCTGCAGTCCAAAAAGCATCAAAGCGTTGCTTTAACCGCCCTAAATCGTAGACACTACATTGTTGAAACGTACCTGTAGGAACATTTTTCCGAGCTGCTTCCACCATCCCAATAGAAGCGTCTGTTCCAAGATATTTGTAGTGCTGAATCAATTCCGCCGCATCACGTCCACCGCCACACCCAATCTCTAATACCGAACTTCCATCTTGCACGTACTTATAAAATTCAAACAGGGGATCCGCAAATACGTTTTCTGATAAATCGAAGTTATGTGCATTGGCCCATGAAGCCGCATTACGATCATACGTATCAATTGTTGCTAGCTCTTGTTCAGAAACGGACATGAGAGGAGTATACCAAATAGTTTTCGAACTATTTTGGTTCAAACTTGTGCCACTGACCCTCGCTTACAACCTCTAGCGAATCTCCATCAATCACTACGGCACTTTGATCATCGAGTGCATATACAGCGTGTGGTGTATCTGCAAATATTGAGGTGAGATCATCAATTGTTCGTTTAGGGAAGTAGGGTGAATTGAGGTGTGGTTTTATAAAGAAGTCTACAAAACTAAGAGTGCCGCCTAATGTTTCATTGAAAAACTTCTCAGAGATCTCATCTGGTATATATGGACCAACAACCATACTTCCGGCACTAATCCCAACGTACACTTTAGTGTTAAGAAGAGTTGGGAGCACTTCATCAAAACCTGATTTCTTCATTTGTTCAAAAAGGTACGAATTCGTACCACCGCCAACTAATATGACATCAGTTTTTTCTAAACGTGGCTTCCAGTCTTCTTTTGTCAGAGCAGCAATATCAACAATGTCGATATACTTAAACCCTAGCTCTTTGCATCTGTATAGGTCGTCTATCAGCCACTGTTTGTCATCGTCTTCAATATTGGCCGCGGTAGGTATAAATACCAGAGAAAGCTCGGTAATTGGTTTCCCGGCTAATTTCTCTAAAGACTTAGCAATTGATGTATTCGTAAAACCACCAGAGGTGAGAAGTAATTTCATATCATGAGTATAACAAAGCAGTTCTAACTCCATCCATCTTCCTGGCCACAATGAAAAAAGAGGTCATTGACCTCTTTTATTCGCTGGACAGAGAATTGGTTCTAACTTTGGCTCGGCATTCTCGATGAATATTGGAGATGCTTGAGCCCTAGCATTCCATTCAAGCTTGATCTTCATCAATTGTTCTAAATCTGCCTCCCTCTACGACGTATCTGCGACCATCACTTACTGTGACACCACTTAGTCCACCAAGCATGTTTCTTTCAAACTCTCCAAGTTGCAAGAAGTAAGTTGCACAGGGCATCCTCAGGGTAGTGCCAAAGCACGCCATAGCTTCAGCGACACGGGCAACTCGCTCTTCTTGATGAGTCGTCTCAAGTAGTAACTCCGCAAGACGAAGCGAAAATTCGTCCTCGTATTCCATCCCAAATCCTGGCAAATAGCGATATGTTGATCCAACTACCAGGCCCGGCATTGTAGTATCTGCGATAGGTTCACGCCTGTCATTAGGAGCAGTATTGGCGATTACTATTTGTGTAGTTACTTCCTCATGAGCGACCCCGACAGTTCGATATAGTCCATGTCGTTTGTATGCAGCCCACCTATCGGCTTGAAGCGCATCGAGTGCGTCAACTAGCGGTAGCTCGCTCAGTACTGGGATCGATCGGCCGAGGTAGCTCGTCGCGCCATTTGTTACGGTCAAGACATTGTGAATGTGAGTGCTTCTGCCGAGACTCTCGTTGATGCCGAGAGCGGACAGCGTTGCTTCAAGTGCCTTTCTGTCTCCTTCGAAACTTATATACAGACCATCCTTTACTGCCTCGGGGGTCACGATGCCGTACAGGTCTGACATCAAACTACCCTCTCCGTCAATGAGCTCTTGCTGCTCGGCGGCTCGAAGAGCATGTTCAAGTGTGCGTCCATGTATTGCCATGAAGGTAAGATATGCCTAGAGTAAGCACAAAGCAAGCATGAGCAAAACAAAACACTTTGCTTTCATAAATTGCTTATGCCCGGCTCCAGAGTCGGGATTATAGCTTCGATCCAGGAACACCCAGGCCGGATGACGCTTCGCTATTCCGTCAGTCCGTTTCTCGAAGCAAGCTTCTGTGATACTCCTTCCTTACGAACCGGTCCTACGGACTATCCGGTTCAAATCCCACTTCCAAGAAGTGATGAAAAAATGACCCTCCAAAAGGAAGGTCACTTTTCATGGCTCCGGAGGCCGGATTATAGCTTCGATCCAGGAACGACTGTATTTCTTCAAGGACTTGTCGTTCTTGGTCTCATCATATAATCTTCACTAAACGCTCCAATTATCGAACCTCGGTTCGAACTTCGACTTCGTCGAAACCAGCAAAAAAGCCGGGTACAAGACCCGACTCTTTCGCTGGCTCCGCCTAGTGGACGCATTCTGTAACCGTAAAATAGAGTTTGGATTTACCTTACAAAATATCCAAACAGTATTCGATACTTTTGAAATTCAGCCTGCTTTTGCCTGACCTCGTAATGCTCGTATGGCACTTAAAGTAAGATAGGTTATTCCAATCAGGCAAATTATATACCCGACACTAATAAACGCCTTTTGATAACCGTAGTACTTCGATACGAGCCCCATTGTAAGATATAACCCCATTACTGCTAATTCGACAAAAAACCCTTTTACCGAAGTAATAGTAGCCCTGACGCTTTCTTCTTTTACTTGGTGTTGCAATCGACTTTGCATAACGATGTCAACTAATTTGAATAGGAAACTTAAAAGAAGCAACAAAGCCAAGAACGGTACTTTATAGAAATAGGACGCCACCAGAAGCAATAAACCGTTTACCAGAAATAAAAACTGAAAAAAGACGTCTGACCGTTTTTCAAATTTATAAGCAATTGCCGTAGCTACAACCTGGACTAAACCATAAAGGGCAAAGAAGATACCTAATCCCGACTTAATTAAGCCCGCTTCATTGGCAAAAATAGACCAATACTCGTCTAGCGCCCCAAAGAGTGCCTGTGCTAGCGAAACGAAAATAATTATCTGTAATATCGACACGTTTTTAAGGCTTACATCTAATCCCTTACGTAAAAGCGTGAAGTACTGGGTTTCCTCTGTCGAAATAATAGCCTTAGTTCCTGGTATTAGATAAACAGCAATTGTTGAAATTATCAGCGAAATAATACTTATCCACAAAACAACGCCATAACCATAATTTACCGACAAACTAGCACCTATTCCAGAAAACAATATCGCTAGATAGCCCAAACTTTGAAGCCGTCCTAAAATCTTTGCGTATTCGCTTTCCAAGTTACGAGCTTTTAATTCGTCAAAGATAAAACTTTCAAGCGTTCCCGAAGTAAAAGCGCTTTTTATCCCCCATATAATGAACCCAATTAAAAAACCCAGAAAATTTGGCATTAAAACCCAAAACATATAACCGACAATCCTGACTAATTGCGACAAAACCAGGATAGTTTTTCGGGAATACTTATCAGCAATAACACCAGAAGGAACTTCAAGGACAAACGAAGTACCCGCCCACACCATAAGAAGTATTGATATTTGTAAAGGGCTCAAACCTTTATCAACGAACATTACCGAATAAACGGGATAAATAAATACCAAGTCTGCAAAGAAACTATAAAGATAAATCTTGGTAATAAAACTACGCATATATTCTTATGATTTTGCAACACACCTGCCTAGGTATGTTAAATAATGATAAAATCATTATGACATATTTTGAAGAAGTATTGACCTATGACGTACGAAGAAAAATTAGAAATAGTCGTCCAAGCGATTAAGGAAGCCAAACAATTTACCCGTAAAGACTGCCTTACAAAAATGTACTACGGGCAAGGTAATGGTTTATCCCGTGTAGGCTTGGATATGACCTACGACATACTTTTACAGCTCCAAGACGACGAAAGGATAATTAAAGTCGATAAGAAAACTACTTCACAAGGCAAACTAGCCCAAACAGTAGAAATACAAGAAGGGTCAAAAAACTATTTCCAGATAGACGTACTGGACACTTTTGACGACTGGTATGAGAAATACTTGCTAAAACATAAGACCAGCGTTTCAAATATCGACTATATCAATATGCTTCGGATTTATGACGTAGTTTTGGATATAAACGAGCAAATCCAACTTACCAATAAGACGACGGTTACAATTCACTTACTACCTTCCCTAATACGATTTAGTGCTCTTTTTCCTGCCGATACGATTGGTATGCGGGATAAGTACTGCGAAACCCGCTGGGACAGCCTGAAATATCTGCAAGAACAAGGTATTATTCAAGAGTTTAAGCATAACAGCGCTTTTCATCGTTGGGATACAGAAGTTACGGTTACCCTTGTTTCCTTAACCAAATTCGACGATTTTTATCGAGCTATTCAAGCCGAATATGTTAAACGAAATAAGCAGACAGAAAGGGAAGAAGAAGTAGCGATTGATAAATCAGCCACACCCACGACACCCGCCAAAGTAAGCTACGAACCGAAAAAAGGCGTTTTGATAGTCGAGGGCAAGCAAGTAAGGTTAAAAAAAGAAAGTTTCAGAGCTAAAATCCTTGAACTTCTACTACAAGACGATAAAAGCAAGAAGAAAGAGTGGTCGTGGGACGAAGTTATCGAGGAAATAGAGGATACCAAAGACGCCGACCTTACCAAAGAAAATAAAGAAAAATTTTATCCTGCTTGTGACGGGTTACAAAAGCATATTGCCTTAAAGATTGGTATAAATGACTTGCTTATTTTCAACAAATCAACGGTTCAGATAAACCCAAAATACTTCTAGTTTCCGCATTAGCTAACAGTTAGCTAACTGCAATACAACTTCCACTAGCACCCCATTTCCTAGACTTTGCTTAATGGAAAACAGCAAAGTCGTTAAATCAGAAGACAAACCGCAATCCTTGAAACAAGGTCTGGTTTTGCCTGTCGACGAACTGAAACGGCTTACCGACTTTTTTTCCTTGCTTATACAAATTGACCGACGGGTAAACGTAACGAAAGCGTATGCAAAACCGAATAAGTGA
>CAZWNK010000020.1:0-10704 GCA_964635445.1 uncultured Candidatus Saccharibacteria bacterium
AGTTGACTGTTAATCAATTGGTCGCTGGTTCGAATCCAGCCGCCGGAGCCAATTTGAACTTTTTGTGCTATTGCACAAGTCCGAGAAGGGCTTCAACAGATGTAGTTGAAGCCTTTTTTGGTGCAAAGTTAAGTTCGCACTGACCATTCTTAAAATCTTGTTCTTTTGCTCTGGTTGCGAATTTTCAAATATATCTTTGGCTCTTGACGCCAGCTCTAACAGATACTCAGACGTTGCAATGAAGCTTTTATCGTCGTTCGTGTACGCTACCAACTTGGTCTCAAGTTCATCAATCTCTGACTTGTAGCGTGTTACATATTTGTCATACTCATTGACAGTAATACGCCCATCAAGCCTATCTTCATACAGTGTGTCCAACTTTTTCTTTAAACGATTACACTCCTCACGAGTCTGAGATATGGCGTTTTGATAGAAAAGCTGTATGTTGTCGTGTTCTGATTTCAGAACATCTAGCACTTGCCGTACTACGTCTTGACTGATTCGTATCTTTTCTAGCATTTCGCTAACCTGTGGCAATACCGCAGATTCGGGGATGTGCGGTTGGTCACAAGGCCTGTCACTGGCTCTCGTGCAACGCATGTAGACGCGACCTTTCTTTTCGTATGATGATATTGTGCAACCACATGAGCCACACTTGAGTATTCCATTGAAAGTGTAGGCTCTTTTAGTGTCAGTTCTTGTTCTATCGTTGGAGCGAGTGTCATTAACATTTTGTACTCTATCAAACATTTGCTTACTAATAATTGGCTCGTACTTATGCTTGTACAATCTGCCGTCGTATCTCATCACACCGTAATAGAACGGGTTTTTCAGCATAGTTTCAATCTGGTTTTGTCCAACGATACCTTGTTTAGCAGTATTGCTACGCAGACCCCCATTCTTCAGTATTTTGGCTATTGTTCTATACGATTTTCCTTCAAGCCGAAGCTCAAAAGCTTTGACAATATATTGCTTGCGGTCTGGGTCGGGTACGGTGTTTTTTATTTCTTTGCCGCTAACTGTGTATTTAACGTTCTTATAGCCAATACATGATTTACCTGGATACTCGCCATCGTGTAGTTTCTGTGCAATACGTCGCTTAACATTGTCGCTGATTGCTGCCGAGTAGTATTCGCCGAAAATCATATTCATACCTAGTCGTGTGATATCGGATGCTGGTGAGTTTTTGTGTATGTATAAACTGTCAGACGGGAAGTGAAGTTCTATAGACCCTTGCCTCACTAGGCTTTTCATGACACGTACAACTTCTGCCGAGCTATCTCTTGTGAAGCGGTCTACCTTATCAAACACAACTATGCTTTGGTTAGGGTAGCCAGATATTTTTTTAACAATCTGCTGGAACTGTTGTCGGTCTTCTTTGTAGGCCGTTTCGTCAAAACTATATAGCTCGGCATCTAGCTCAAGTCTACGGGCATAGTCGTTCAAGCGTAGTTCCTGAGCTGGCAGGGCTTCACGTTGGCTTGGGTCTGATACTCGGGCAATCAAGAATGCTTTCATGCCTTTGTAGGTAGTTTCATTATTTGGTTTCATTATCTTACTCCTTAAATATAGTTTACATTTTTTAACATTAGTTAACAACGACTAACAAATTGAAGCATAGTTTTCTATCATTGTTGGCTTCATTTCTGTAATCGTGTTAGTAATTTGAACGAGTGATTTGAGTTGTGAGGGCGGTGGCTCTCTACTCTTCTGCTTGAAACGTCTGTACTGAGAAGGCGAATAAAGCTGCTCTGCAATATTGCGTATGTATCTCTCTGAGTTGCCTTTTAGCAGACTTTGATAGTGCGCAGAAGCCAATGCTTGGGTTAGTGTCAGTCTAGGGTTAGACTTGGCAATATTTACGAGTTGGCTTTCTGGGGTATCAGTATCTAATGCAGATTTTGGTATCTTTGCGAAGATATTGCCCCAGTGTCGCAACAATATCTTCTTTGATATTTCTGAGCTGAACATTTCCTTGAAAGATAAGTCGGTTTTAATACCAGTACTCGTCAATTCACTTTTTATTTTTCGTACTCCATTGAGTCGTACTTCAAATCGCGCAATCGTTAGAGCTTTTTGCTTTTCTAGCTCTTCTAACAATTTCATTTGCGTATAGCCATCCTTTTCCTGACTACGCTTTGGGGATATCTTTTCTTGCTTTAGGTCTGCCACTTTGTCATACATTGCAACGTCAAGACTATTAGTGTGAATATGGTAGACATGCCCGCCATTCCTGAAGTTAGTGTTCTGTACGTCATAGGTTTTTGATATATCAGCCATTTGCATATGACTAATTACAGAAGACACAGGAGTTCGGTCTGTAAACGGGATGTTTTTAGAAAAATCTATCTTTTGGACTTTTGCTTTTTCAAGCTGATAAGGAAATATCCATATGTTGTAAGTTGACCGCATGACATCCGATAGTCTTTTAATTACTATCGGAAAATCTTGGTCAGTTAGTTCACTAAAATTATTACCGTATATAAGTTTAGGTAGCGATAGCTCAATAGCTAATTCGTACGACTTAATGTTGCTGCCGCGAGGTCGCTCAGTGTAGGTGAGGCGTGGCTGATATACTCCAGCTTTTTTATACGAACTACTAGGATTTGCTGTTGCCTTGAATATGCCTTTGGTGGCATCAACGCTTTGTTGCAGGCGGGCTTCTTCAACCCATTTGGGACGTTGATTAAAGGGAATGACTAGCTTTATTGTATCTATCATTTCCATTACGTCCTTCAAAAATTTCAATACATCTTTTGAATATAGCGTCTTCAATCTCTTTGCTTGTTTTGTGGTTAATCGGATGGAATAAATCAATGTTGCGATTGCCAACTTGTTTCTGTGGGTACAATAGGCGATACGTACCGTCAAGTTTTGTATATACAGCTATGGAGTTAAGGTAGAGACAATCATCAATAACAACGCTTGCTATTGCGACAAGTCCGCTATGGGGCTTTACAGGTGTTATATTCACTTCGCTAACACGCATTTGTAGCTTTCCTATTTCGGCTTATATCAAAATCAGCTTCCATTAGAGCATCTAGGAACTTTGCAAATATCATGACCGTGTCACTGTCTACCGTTGGGGTTTCTTCGGTCGTGATTGATATTAGTTGTTTCGGTCGTGCGTTTTCCATGAGCTGATTTTGGCAAAGAAAAAACAGCCTGTCGCTGTTTCGGTTTAAAGTCGTAAAAATCAGTTTTATTAGAGATTTTTCCGTCTGAAATCAACAAACTACAGCTATAGAAACAACCCTCTGAGAAGTCCTATATCAGACTGGAGTGACGATATCGATTAATCCCTCATCTTTTTGCTCATAGCGTCTATAAAGCCCACTACAAGTCTCTGGTAGGCCACTAAACATATTGCGTATTTACGTTATGAGTCATTGAGCGATTAAGGACGTAATTATTGCCGGAAATATTGTCTTTACTGCGTGCCATCGACCAATATTTCCGCCCATCAATCCTATACACAATAAACGGCTTGCCGAAATATAGCTCCTTTTCGCCATGCTCAAATATGTACTTCATAAACTCAACAACTTCATCACGATAGGCCTGACCTACTTTTACTACGGCATATTCATGAGGGCTCTTCTTGGCATAAGTTTTTGCAAATGTCCATGTTAGGTTAGCAATAAGCGTACGAATTTCTGTTTCGTTCATATATCCTAATACAACTTAACCTTGCTAGATTTCACATACTTGTCCTGAACGGCTTTACGCACAACTTCTGGTTCATTAACGTATTTAAACGCTATGACGTCAGGCGATTCTTTCATACTAATGAGAACGGTGCCATACTTAAACCATTGACCGATTATAGACTGCTCAACCCGCACATTCTTTATGTCTTCGTAGGGTATTTCTTTGCTATGAGTTACCAGCGCACCACTGACATACACAAGAAACTGTGGCTCAAAAGATAGTTTGGTATTCTTGTAGTTTAGATAGTCTAGAAGTGCTATCACGCCTGCTGTGATACACGCCAAAAACCATCTATAAAGTACATAGGTAATAATAATGGCGTTAACACTTTGCTTATATTCATTGGTATCTGTTTGGTTCACGGCTTAGCTCCTAGTGGTTTCTGGTCATTTATTGCCCGTGATACCGCCCAGAAATAAAACGACACCACAAGCTGGTGTACTAAACCTATTCACAAACCAGAGTTTTGAGGCTCAGCTTGCTATTGTGGTGCCGTCTTAGATATCCGAGCACTCAAACAGCGTTAGCCGCTGGCTTGTATATAGGTTTAGTACACTCTAATAATACCACTTTTCATGGTAGGGCATTGTTTTGGAAAACTTAGTTGCAAGATTTCGTCACCTCTGGTCGGCAACTTGGTCTCAAGTTGCTTAATTGAACTTAGTTCGTAGTTCAACTTAGCTCACTTAGGAGTTCGTCGATTTCATTAGTGTCAATGCCTTCACTTAGGGCTGTTCTACGTGTGACTATGGGACGGAAATATACGCCTTTATCTTGGCGAACGGTAGGAAAGAATAGTAAACGGATTGAGCCTATTGTGCTTATATCACTAACCAACGTGCTGAGGCTACGTCTTGTTTGTCCTAAGCTGGGCATATGCATTTCATTGGGGTGTTTACTTGCTTGTTCTAGTAACTTATCTAGTAATGAGCCAGCATGAACCTTTTTTAGTTTTAATATACCGTTGACCATTATCGTTCCATTAGCCTTGTACTCAAAGGAGTATTTTTGGATTACAGCGTCCTCATCGATGAAGCTATTGGAGATGTGTCGCTCTACTTTTCTTTGAAAGCTGCTAATGGCGGTATCTGCTTGTCTTATAAGGTCGGCAACACTTGAAGAGACGTCAATATTCTCTTTGCCTGATATTATTGCGAACCTTTTTATTTGTGCGATATGCTCTTCGTCTTTCTTGAGCTGTCCGTTGGCTACCATGTGGGCTATTTTTTCGACATTACCGTCTATAGTAGCGATGTTGTGCCATACGGGTTTTGGCTGCACGTCAGTAAGCTCTGGCCTGCATTGATATATGCCAGCAAGTTCGTTTGTTAGCAGGACGTAGTATTTGTTGACTGCCGACATATCGTCCAGTTCAACAGCAGAGCTGTACTTTACATTTTCAGAAACAAGCCACGCTATCTTCGATACGCGTTCATTAAGCTCGGTTGCAATAGCAAAAGCATTGTCTTCTGGCTTGTTCATTACATCTTTTAACTACTATGTTGTTGTGAAGTATTATACAATATTGGTATATGAAGGACGAAGCATTACCAGAGTATTTAACGATTAGTGAGGTTAGTAAACTTTTGCGGGTCCACCCTAATACTCTACGAAACTGGGACAAGAATGGCACGCTAAAGCCTATTCGTATAGGCGTGCGAAATATACGCAGGTATAAGAAGGAAGACATAACAAAGTTCTTGGAGCAGAAATGACGAAATATGTTGTCAATTCTGGTGGCATAAAAAACAATTTAGGACTCAAGAGGCGATTTCATCAAGAGCTTATCAAGGGCTTAGGTAGTGCCCCTAAGTTTTTATTATGTAACTTTGCTCAAGGTAGAGAGTACTGGGAAGCAAAATTTCCCGGTTACTGCAGTTCGGTCCTCGAAGATATGCCAAGCAAGGTAACACCTAGCTTTATCTTGGCTATGCCCGCTGACTTTATTAAACAGTGTAAGGAGGCAGATATTATTTACTTTCACGGTGGTGATGATGCCTTGATTCAGTTCTGGATGGCTCAGTTTAATGTGCCGTTATTGTTTAAAGACAAAGTAGTAGCAACCAATTCTGCAAGTTCCAACATGATTGCTGCGTACTACTGGACTTGCGACTGGAGGCAATGCGGCGATGGTTTTGGGATTTTGCCTATTAAGTTTATCCCACATTACAAATCTGCCTTTGGCGCGGACGACCCGAGAGGCCCAATTGATTGGGATAAGGCAAAACAAGAACTATCTATATACGGTGATGAGTCGCTCAAAATATACGCACTTGAGGAAGGTAAGTTTGAAGTCTTTAATCAATAAGAAGTATATCGAGAAGGATAGCCAAGGTGGCTTTATTGTTCCTGATACGGCCAGGGGGTGGGCGCCCAACTACAAGAAGGCTGTTGAGCTATACTTAACAACCTGGAATGAGCTCTTTGCAGAGGCAGCAGAAAGAGATGAGTTTCAGTTCATACTTGCACTATTACGGGCTAAGATTCTAGTTCCTCCTGGATGGGACACTCTTGAGAATACTGTAGATGCTATAGATGGTGTCGACAAAGCTGCGCGGAAGGTGGACGGGACAAGACGTCTAAATCTTATGCTTTGGGCATATGGTCACATAGTTGAAGCCTCCGACCACTATGAGATTATTGCGAATATGGTTAATATTGCGGGAGGGCAAGCATATCGCGCCTGGAACTTTCCCAAAATGAAGGTTAAACGTGGAAAGAGAGAGCGTTTCAGAGAGCAAACACCAAACGAAAAGATTTTAGAAATAAGAAACCGTTGCAAAAAGCTTGGCTTAAAAGACTATACAAAACCTTTCATAGAAGTACTGGATAAGGATTTACGAAATGCCGTATACCACTCTGATTACTCGACTTATATGGGAATGGTACGCTTTAGGGATAGCGAGGGCAATGATATAGAGTACGGTGTAGATGAAACAAATTTAGTCATTAATCGTGCGTTAGCTTTACATGAGACTATAAAAAATCTTTTCTATTCATACATAGCATCGTATGAGGAGCCAAAAGTTATAGATGGAAGTGGAAATTTAGAAGGCCTAAAAATTCAAATTATTGTTAGAGAGAAGTATGGGATAATGGCTGTTCAAGAATATCCAATGGGCTTAGGTAGCTTCTCATGCGGGACATATCGTCCGGGAGAGAAAGATAAAATTGCAAAGGGAGTATTTAAATTACCACCAAGCGAAACTGACAGGTTAAACAGATTTCTTGACCGTTTACCTATGTTTCTTGCTCGCCAAACGCTAAAAATATATAACGTGTTCGATAAATATAGGCAGCCACATAGCTAAATTGCATTGTAGGAACTACGGTCTAAGCCGTACAGTAGCTCTCTCATTGAATATAACAGCCTGTCTTCAACTTCCACGCTAGCTGTTCGCACTACACCCGCTATGGCGAGCCATAGAAAATCCACCCCTTGCGGGTGGTTTTTCTATGGCTGTCCGGGGCTTGGCTTCGACCGGCGACCGCAGCACGGAAAGTGCCGCTAGGTCGCGGTTCGGTGAAGCGCCGTGCAGCGAGAAAAGCACGAAGTATTTTTCTCGCAAGCAAGCGGAGGAGCGAACTTCTAGTGAGCGATATCCAGCCGCAGGGTGCATAAATAATAATCACATAATTTCTATCTGTAAAAGGCATGACCCTGTTGCCTATGGTTGGTCGCCCAAGCTCTCGTTGTATCCCATAGTGCGTCATCAGCGCATTAGAAGCTCCTCAGCGCTTGGTTATCGCTTCGGACAGTTTTACCCTTTTGTAATTATATCTATAAACTTTTTAGATCAGGCACATATTCGTTTTGTTGACATAAGGTTGTTTACAGTGTTCTCGTACACGTGTAGTAAACGTGGTGTATCAGGAGTAACAATCGCAAACGGTTCGGCAAGAGTTCGAGATAGCCATCGACGATTTTATATTGCGGGTAATTTGTATGTATCAAAATGAAGCGTCCGTGATTCATGAGTTTATTTTAGTCGTACAGAGTATACTAGAAGTAGTTATCAGGAGGTGATAGGTGTCAGAAGAACAGAAGCGGCAGCTACAAACACAGCTTTGGAATATTGCCAATGAGTTGCGCGGCAAGATGGATGCTGATGAGTTTCGTGATTATATTCTTGGATTTATCTTCTACAAATACCTTTCAGAAAAGCTTGAGTTATATGTTGATGACCTACTGAAGTCCGAAAACACTCGCTACAAAGCCATTGCTGACACTGACTTTGAACTTGTCGACGAGGTCAAAAAAGCAGCGCTTGATCATCTCGGCTATTTCCTTCTGCCAAGCGAGTTATTTAGTACGTTTGCCAACCGTTCTGAGCTCGATAACTTTATCGAAGACCTGCAGCAAATCCTCGGCAATATCGAACGAAGCACCATGGGTACAGATAGCGAAGATGACTTCGACAAACTATTCTCTGAAATCGACTTGAACGCAACCAAACTCGGCAAAACTATGAGCGCACGCGCCGAGCTGATCGCAAAAGTACTCAAGCATCTCGACAAAATTGATTTCCAGCTGGGCAATAGTCAGATTGACGTTTTGGGTGATGCCTACGAGTATCTCATCTCGCAATTTGCCAGTGGCGCAGGCAAAAAGGCCGGGGAGTTCTATACTCCGCAAGAAGTTTCTATTGTCCTGTCGCGCGTCGTCACGAGTGGCAAAAAGAAGCTGCTCAACGTCTACGACCCTACGTGCGGTTCGGGCTCTTTGCTGCTCCGCGTCGCACACTATGCCGATGTCGATCGGTATTTTGGGCAGGAAATGAACAACACCACCTATAACTTGGCACGCATGAACATGCTACTGCACGATGTGCACTTCGACCGTTTTGATATCAAACAAGAAGACACGCTCAAAGAGCCGCAGCACCTCGAGTACAAGTTTGAGGCCGTAGTGGCAAACCCGCCGTTTAGCGCCAAATGGGAGGGCGATGACAACCCGCTCAATGCTCAAGACGAGCGCTTTAGTCAGTACGGACGTGTTGCACCAAAAAGCGCAGCAGACTACGCCTTCATCACTCATATGATTTACCAGTTGGCCGAGAACGGCACGATGGCGGTGGTCATGCCGCATGGCGCACTATTTCGCGGGGCGGCTGAGGGTATGATTCGCCGGCATATTATTGAGCAGCAAAATTATCTCGATGCTGTGATTGGACTCCCGGCAAATCTTTTCTATGGTACGAGCATCCCCGCATGCATTATGGTGTTCAAAAAATGCCGCACGAGCGATGACGTGCTGTTTATCGACGCCAGCAAGCAGTACGAAAAAGGCAAGAACCAAAATCGCCTCCGCCCGAGCGATATCGACAAAATCATCGAGACGTATGAAAAGCGCGAGGAAGTCGACAAATACAGTCACCTCGCAACATTCGACGAAATCGCAGAAAATGATTACAACCTAAATATTCCGCGTTACGTCGATACATTTGAGCCAGAGCCTGAAATTGACCTCGATGCCGTAGCCGCACATATCCGCAAGATAGGTGAAGACATGAAGGATGTCGATGCGAAAATAGCCAGCTACTGCGACGAGCTGGGGATTGCGAAGCCGTTTTGATGACCACTGCGAGCAACTTACCGATGAACATCAACGACACCGTAATCAATGTTACGAAGATTGACGGGCAAGATTATATCTGTCTCACCGACATGGCAAAGAGTGCTGGGTCAGACAGAGCGTTGCACAGTTGGTTGCGTACAAAAAATACCATAGATTTTTTAGGCTTCTGGGAGCAGATACATAACCCTGATTTTAAAGTACACGAATTCGTGTACTTTAAAACGAATGCTGGCGCCAACAGTTTTAATCCGTCTATCACTGAATGGATTGAGCAGACAAATGCAAAAGGTATCGTGACAAAACGCGGTCGCTATGGAGGTACTTACGCCCACAAAGACATTGCGTTTGAGTTTGGCACTTGGCTCAGCCCGGAGTTCAAGCTGCTGATAATAACTGAGTTCCAACGACTCAAGGCAAAGGAGCAAAAGCTCGTTGAGTGGGATTCTCACCGATACCTGACGAGAGTCAACTATCATCTTCACACCGACTCGATAAGAGACTACCTCTTGCCGCAACTAAACGCATCGAAATCCCAGCAGACATTCACGTACACAGATGAAGCAGATATGCTAAATATGATTGTGTTTGGGCAGACTGCGCTCGACTGGCGAAACGCTAACCCTACACTAGCTAAGAACAATAAGAACCAGCGAGACCATGCCACAATCCAGCAGCTTGTCATACTGGCAAACCTAGAAAATCTCAATGCACATTTTATATCAGAGGGCAAAACACAACCCGAAAGACTTCAGTCACTCATAGACACAGCCAAGAGACAATACAAGTCAATCGTGAATGAGTCCGACGCTAGACACCAGCTAGAAAGTGGCAGCCATGAGTAACACGGTAAGCAGCGCCACAAAAGTTCCAAAACTCCGCTTCCCTGAGTTTACTGACGAGTGGCAGGTGAAAAGAATTGGAGACATACTATCCATTGGCAATGGTCGAGATTACAAACATCTCAAATGTGGCGACATACCTGTGTACGGCACTGGCGGTTACATGCTAAGTGTTGACCAGTATCTTTACGATGGGGAGAGTGTAGCAATTGGGCGCAAAGGAACGATCGACAAACCGCAATTTTTGACAGGCAAGTTCTGGACTGTGGATACACTTTTTTACACTCATAAATATAGAGATTCTGTACCCAGATTTGTTTTAGCACTTTTCGATAATATCAACTGGCAAAAGTACAATGAAGCCTCAGGCGTGCCAAGCCTATCAAAAGCCACGATTGAAAAAATCAAAACCAATGTCCCAGTAAAAAATGAGCAGCAGAAAATCGCCAGTTTCCTCAGTGAAATAGATGCTACATTGACTTCGCTCAGCGACAAGGTGGCGGCTATGCACGAGTACAAACGCGGCGTCATGCAGGCGATATTTTCCGGCAACCTGCGCTTCAAGGATGAAAATGG
>CAZWNK010000021.1:0-10510 GCA_964635445.1 uncultured Candidatus Saccharibacteria bacterium
GACATCAAAACTATGAAGGCCAAAGCCAACGAAATTGCAGCAACGGTTCAAAAAGATGAGGACTTTCCCAAGGCGCAAGCAACGCTGCTTGCGCAGAGTCGAATGGAGAGCAAAACATGAAACGACCACAAGAACTCATACGAGAAATCGATACATTCCATACCATCGTGACGCTGACGAATGTATTTGAGGGTATTGCGAGCATGCGTATTGCGCAAATCAAAAACCAAGTACTCAAAAGTCAGAGCTATTTTTCGGAATTGTGGCAGATCTATAAACAGATTCATGTGAGTTATCTACTGGATCTCAAATCAACCCACGATTCTCAGTCCGCACGAGACCTGACACTTATCGTTACTTCTGAGGGTGGTTTCAGCGGTGATATTGACAGTAAATTGGTCGACTCAATGCTCGAGCAGTATGACCGATCGAGACAAGACATCATCGTAATCGGCCACCATGGAGCGACCCTTATCGCGCAACACGGCGTCCCGATCAAGAAGTACTACAAATTACCTATAAAAGACACTAACCTTAATCTGTTACCGATTATTAATGAACTGCCAAACTACAGGACTGCAACGGTCTATTATCAGACGTACGTGTCGCTCATGGTGCAGGAAGTGAAACAAATTGAGCTCAAAAAGGTTGTGGCCAATCTCTCGCAAGACGTCATAAGCAGTAAAGAATACATCTCAGAAGATACCTATATCTTCGAACCAAATACTGCCGAGGTCGTGGAACACATGGAGGCTTCTATGATGGGTATAGCACTCGGACAAGTAATCCTAGAGTCTAAGTTGGCGCAGTACGCGAGTCGTTTCCGAGCGATGTCAGTGGCTTCAAAACGAGCCAAAGAGAGCCTCGACGATGTTCATACTGACTATAATCGAGCCAAGCGGGCGGCCAAAGATGAACGCCTCAAAGAGATTATTAACGGTTTGAAGAAGGTAGCCTAACGTATGAGTAGTGGATATATCCGTGCAGTCAAAGATCTCGTCGTCCGGGTTGAGTTTGTCGAGGATATGCCAAAAATTGGTGAGGTTGTTGTCGTACAAAATAAAGCTCAATCCGTGCTCCTGGTTGATTCATTTATCGACGACATCACGGCATATTGTCTCAACATCAACAACGATCATGACATCCAGAAAAATATGGAAGTAGTGCGGACTAACAAGGGTATCGAGATACCGATTGGGACTGAAACGATAGGACGAATTTTTGATTCGATGGGACGTACGATCGATGGCGGTGAACCGGTGAAGACAAAAACGACCAAAGATATATCCCAGATGCCTGTACGGAGCACGGCCTTTACATCAACCAAACCCGAGGTATTGGAAACAGGTATCAAAGTCATTGATTTTTTCACGCCATTTGTCAAAGGGCGCAAGATCGGAATTGTCGGTGGCGCCGGTGTCGGCAAGACAGTCCTCACGATGGAGCTCATCAACAATATTGCACAAAGTGGTTCGGGTCTCTCATTTTTCACAGGTATCGGGGAACGTATTCGTGAAGGACATGAGTTGTATGAAACACTGAGAGAGCGAGACTTACTCAAAAATACCTGTATGTTTTTCGGGCAGATGAACGAAAATCCTGTCCAGCGGTCATTGATCGCGGTTGCTTCAGTGTCTTTGGCTGAGTATTTCCGAGACGAGGAACACAAAAACATTCTTTTCTTCGCAGACAACATGTATCGCTTCGTACAGGCTCGAAACGAGCTCTCGACAATTCTAGATCGAACTCCCTCGGAAGGTGGCTACGAGCCGACCATATTTAGCGATGTGAAGACACTCCAGGATCGTCTCAGCTCCAACGAAAACGGTTCAATTACGGCAGTTCAAACTATCTATGTGCCTGCGGATGATCTGAGTGACCCAGCTGTGCAAATGATCCAACACGAATTGGACAATATCATCGTCCTCAGCCGCAAGGTAGCTGAACAGGGGATACGACCAGCTGTGGATTTGATTCGGAGCTCTTCTTCACTCCTGAATGTTGACGTTGTCGGCGAGCGGCACTATGTGCTGAGCGTCCAGGTGCAGGCATTGCTGCAGAAGTACGAATCACTCAAAGGCATCATCGCTATCATCGGTGAAAACGAGCTGAGTCCGACCGATCGACTCGACTATGCCAAAGCCCAAAAACTCATCCAATTCTTCTCCCAAGAATTACATGTGATGGAGTCGCTTACCGGTAAGAAGGGTGAATTTGTCACTCGCGACCAGATGCTTAAAGGTGTCGAGGAGATTATCGCTTGATGAATACTGAACCTGTGACACCGACAGCAAAGCCGTCTAACCCCAAGGATGCGCTTATAGCTAAAGTTGCAGCACCATTCCGGACCTATTTTGAAGGTGCTGCCGAAAGTGTATCGGCTGTCAACAATACCGGACCATTTGATATCTTGTCAGGACATCATAACTTTCTCTCACTGCTTTCGGCTTGCGAGATCATCATCCGCTCATCCCAAGGAGAGCAACGAATTCAGATTTCAAGAGGTGTGATGCATGTACGGGATAATAAAGTCACCGTCTTCTTAGATGTTTAGTGACGCTATTTGCCGCACCGATCTGTTCTCGAGGTAACCTCGTGATACCATCGGTGCTCTTGGCGCATCACTGTGTCAGCGACTCCAGTACTCGTTGTCGCCGTACTTCTCTGTACGCCTCCACTGCGCGCTTCGTCGCTTCCTTGTGCTGCATCCAAACAAAAGCGTCACTCCAAGGCGAGGTAGTCGAATATGTAGGTGGTACCGGTCGTCGGAGCATTGGTCGTGCCGATGGCAAAGCCAGTCGTAGTACGGGTCACATAGTAGTTGAGGCTTGCTGCTTCTGCGCCCACCGGCGTAATTTGTATGTGAGGCGTTTGACTGAACGCTGTTTTGAATGTGACGGAAGCGACGATGCCTGCCGACGGTGAGGCGCCACTATTGAGCGTCACAGTACCAGCGGTGTCGGTGCCGTTGATGGATGATGTAGCCCCGCTTCCTAGGGGACTAGCGGTTGTGATCGAAGGTGTTGGACCGCCAGAATCAATGTGTTTTTGAAACACTAGATTTTGATTGAATTGGATTGAATCGGCGATAACTTTGGAGGCTGAAACAGTGCCATTAAAGGTAGCATCCCCGTTCACACTGAGCGTTTGCTGGACAATAAGCTGACCCTGAATTGTGGTGTTATTGCCCACGGAGAGTGTCTTGTTGATATTCATAGTTTCAAAAGTACTGATACCCGATACGGTGATGCCCGGGAGATCGAGATTGCCGGCGACTTTGATGGCTCCTGCTACATCAAGATCACCTCTCACGAGTACTCGATTATTAAAAACTGCATTGGCGGCTATGGTAAGTGTTTGCTTGGCATCTCCAACGCTCGTATCGGTGTTGCGTAGTTTTTGCAGAGCCTCGGTGGTTAGCTCCTGACTTCCAAAGGCCGCTGTCTCATCAACTTTTGTGTTGGCTCGGCTGAAATAAACGACAACCCCCACAATAGCAAGAATAATAATCACGAACGCAAGAGAGTAAATGTTGATACTGTGCTTGAGTTGCTTCAAGTGGAATCGTGATTTCTTTGGAGCACGTGAAGAGTTCGCTGGTGGGGCGGTATTGTCGAGTGGTTTCTCGGTACTCGCAAGCTCAGTCGCTGGTTGTTCCAGAGACTCATGCTCCAACTCGCTAATAGGAGTATGATCTGTATCCATAATGCTTACCCTATACTATAGCTGGGCAAACAGTTTGGAACAAGGAACCAACGAAGACGTTTACGCTTCCGAGGCGAAACCGATATACTATGAGGTATGAACAAGAGATTGTGGGTAGGTGTAGTGGCTGTATGTATGATACTTACGCCGATCAGCGCACCCCGTGCGTACGCCCAATACCGATCTTCGAACTTCCAAGTGCTTGAGAATTCGATGAATGCCGGTGGAGATACCGAAAACAGCTCTGCTAATTATAAGGCGCGATCGACTCTCGGGGAGACAGGAGTTGGACGAAATTCAAGTGCTAATTATTTTGCCAACAGCGGGTTTAATACGACTGATGAAGACTACCTGCAATTTACGGTCTCAAATTCGACGGTTAGCCTCGGCAATCTCACGACCAGTTCGACAGGTACGGGAACAGCGACGTTCAGTGTACGGGCCTACCTTTCGAGCGGGTACGTAGTCAAAACCATGAGTAATCCACCGACAAACGAAAGCGGCGTCTCTCTGGCGGCTATGACATCAGGAGGAGCTTCGAGTCAGGGGACTGAACAATTTGGTATCAATCTCAAAGCCAACACGTCACCGACGACATTTGGGGCCAATCGCGTGCATGTGCCCGATGATTCATTTGCTTGGGGAGAGCCGGCGACAGGTTATGATACGCAGAATTCATACAAGTACAATGCAGGTGACACTATCGCCACTGCTTCTATAGGCGAGGGGGAGACGGATTTTACGATTTCGTATATCGCGAATATGTCCATACTCACCAAGGCTGGCACGTATACCATGATCCATGACCTCGTTGTTATCCCGACGTATTAGCATAATTAACTTGTCAGAGCCAAACCTCTTGTGGTAAAACTAGTACATCGATTAGGTAGGGTTCAGAGGGGAAAACGATAGTTAGCTCAATGAAGAGGCTTAACCAACGCTCACAGTTGACGTATGTATGGCAACGCACGCGAGTAATTCTCGCCTCCATTGTGTTATTGCTGACCTCTGTCGTTGGTAACTTTAATGTTTTTCACGCTGCAGCTCTCGGACAATTAACGGCGAGGAAGATCACGCTTACTTCTTCCACGCTCAGTACCTCCACAACATATACCTATGATTTTACACTCGCGACATCTGGTCAAATCCAAAGCATAAAGTTCGAAGCGTGTACAACACCACTCAATACTTGTTCAGCTCCAACTGGTCTCAATATCAACGCAGGTACGGAAGCTTCACGTGCTAACTGGTCAGGTGCCACGACGTTTACACGCGATGCGGTGGGTGGCGGTGGTTGTACGCCGGCAAACAACGTACTTTGTATCAAACGAACGGATGCGACGAGTGAAAGTGGCACCCAAACACTGGGCTGGAATACTCAGACAAATCCAAGTAGCGCCAACACTACGTTCTACATGCGGATTACTACCTATAGTGATACAGGCTGGACCACCGGTGTTGATAATGGTGTTGTAGCAGCCTCAACCGCAGCACAGTTAACAATTAATGCTCGGGTTGCTGAAAATCTCACATTTTGCACCGGTACTATTAACGGAGCAGCACCTACGAGTTGCGCAGGTATCACTGGTACGACCGTTGATCTCGGAGTCATAGATTACAGTACGGTGGCGGTGACACCAGTCGCATCTGGTAGTGGCGGCAATAACGTCAATGGTGCAGCGTGGTTGACCACGAATGCTGGCACCGGAGCAACGATTACCTACTATTCTGAACAAAACACCAGCAGCGGTGCGCTGAAGGTCGCCGGTGCTGCGTGCTCTGGTTCATCAACGACCGACCAATGTTTTAATAGTGCGCCATCCACGCAAACATCAGGTGCTACTGGGGCTATCGTGGCGGGTACGGAAAAATTCGGTATGACAGTTTCTTCGATAGATGTATCTCAAAGTACAACCTCAGCGCTTACACGAGCCGCTGATTATGATGGCGATGGAGCAACAGGGAGCACCTGCAACACCGGTACCGGAGCATTCTGCTGGGTTTGGAATGCAACAACCACTGCGGCCAGTCTGGCTTCATCGAGTGGACCTGTCGATAAGGAAATGTTGGTATTGAAATACGCTGCAACCGCGGCAACGACAACTCCATTTGGATCGTATACGGTGACGACTACTTTTGTTGCGACGCCGACTTTTTAAGGAATGAGACGAATGATCGGTAGGACGAAATACAGGGCTTACGGCCTAGGATACAAACTCGCAGTAGCTGTCATGTTGGTATTTGGCACTGGTGTGTGGCACATGTCACAAGTGGAGGCGAGCCAAGTTTTGAATCGCTCACTTCATGTTGAGAGTAATCAGCCTGGCGTATCTACCACACATGCATTTACATTTACACTTCCGACGAATGGTAATGTTGGATCTTTACAACTGGATTATTGTATCAACGATCCGTTGCCAGAGAGTATTTGTATCCCACCGAATGGGCTGGATCTTACCGGCGCTATACTCCAGCAACAAACGGGTGATGTTGGTTTTAGTATCCACGCTTCCTCTGATTCCAATACTCTCGTATTGACGCGTGTGCCCGTTACAACAACCAATACAAGTTCGACCTATACATTCACCGCAATCACCAATCCTACCGATGTCTACACGACAATTTATGTACGAATTACCAGCTATGCGTCGACTGATGCGAGTGGTCCTATCATTGATAAAGGAGGTGTCGCATTCAGTACGAGTACCGGTTTGGGGGTTGGTGGAACAGTACCGCCCTTTTTGATGTTTTGCAGTGGCCTCACAGTGACAGTGACGTGTACGAGTGCCCAAGGGAGTCAAATCAACTTTGGCGAATTCTCGACAAACACCACGAGATTTGCAACATCACAATTTGCAGCAGCCACGAATGACCCGAATGGATACGTAACTATGGTTTTTGGGACGACGCTCACATCAGGTAATAACGTGATTGCTGCGAGCACGACACCAGATCAGTCGCACCAGGGCAGTAATCAATTCGGACTTAATCTACGCGATAACAGCACGCCAGATTGCGGAAGCGATAAAGACGGGATTGGGTTTGGAGTGCCGAGTGCCGATTACAATACACAGGATTTCTACAAGTTTGTGAACGGGGATGTTATCGTCTCGTCACCCTCTTCGACCGAACCAAATCGTTTTACGGTTTGCTATATAGCAAACGTACAACCCAATCAGCCGGTCGGTGTGTATACTGCCACTATGACATTTGTAACGACTGCACAATTCTAGAAACTATGAAATACATGTATGGTAAACAAACAAAAGAACGTCGCTGGCCTTTTCGTATTGCCATGGGAGTGCTGGTTATCGTTATCGCGTTGATAGTGGGAACGGGCATATATGTTTTAGGTGATCTCAAGCACAATGACGATGAAGTCGCGACCTTGAGCAAAACCAGTGCTGTAGCAGGTGCCACTACTACCAGGATCGAAACCGCTTATTTTCGGTTTATCGCTGACAGTGGCTGGAATTTTGTTCCTCGTGATTCCAATCCGAAAAAATTTACTTATCATCATCAAAAATCTGGACTGGTTGACCAGGAACTTGTTATTTACATCGACGACCAAATCCCGACTATACCAAAAACAGCCTTTGCACTGCCGATAACGATACTCGATGGCAAAAAGATTGCTCAGGATGATGTGTCCATTCCTTGTAAAAACAAAGTTCCGGATCGCGCGAACAAAAATCCTCAACTCGTTCACTACGATGATTTGACGTATTGGTGCACACCAGACGATACCCAGTATTCTATTCTCGTGGTGAGACATGGTGGCGATCACAACCTACCCTTCTATCACATAGGGAAGCCATTGAGCTATGCCATCACTTACAGAGATTTACGTTTCACGATGGATACGAAGGATATTACAAAGCTACTCAGTACCTTTGAAAGTTTATGAAGAGTTGCATGTTGTATACTAGGGGTAATCATATGGAGGGGTCGATGAAGATTGGCAGGATATTCAGTTGGTGTGGGGTCGTGACTCTCATGCTGTGCATGCTCACCCCGTCTGTCACCGCACAAACTACTGCTCCACAAACAGGGAGTGGTCTGAGTATTTCACCGACACGCAATGAGCTAACGCTCGAGCCAGGAAAGAGTGAAAAGGTCACCATTACCCTCAAGAACGTCACTACGGGAGATCTTATTACCCGAGCGCAGATTAATGATTTTGAATCGGATAACGAAACTGGCGAACCAAAGCTCATCGTTGATACTACCAAGCAATCCACGTCAAGCGTCAAACCATTTGTCAGCGGACTCGTTGATACTTCGTTAAAGGCGGGCGACCGAAAAGACGTCGTCATCACGGTCAAAGTTCCGGATGACTATCCGCCAGGTGCATATTACGGGATTGTCCGATATGTAGCTGTGCCCGCCAACCGTGAACAAACAAAAGATACGCAAGTAGCGCTGACGGCAAGCGTTGGTTCTCTACTTCTGATTACCGTACCAGGAAGTATCACTGAGAAAATTCAAGTTCCAAAGGTTCAAGTCATGAGACAAGGCGTTACGAGGAGATTTTTCACACAAGCTCCCGATCAGGTCTCGGTGACCATCCGCAACTTAGGCAATGGTTTTTCAAAACCATTCGGCAAAGTGACGATCAATGGACCTGGCGGTCAAGCATTTAGTTATGAGCTCAATGCTACAGATCCACGAAGCAATATTTTGCCGAACTCAACACGTATTTTCAAAGATGCCGTAAAGAACATCAAAAAGCCGGGCCGGTATACAGTTTACGCCAATGTTTCACATGGATCAGGTGGTGAAGTGCTCGTCACAAAAACAAGCTTTTGGTATTTGCCGCGCTGGTTCATGATCGCGATCGTCGTATTGATCGCGGTGCTTGTAGCTGTAATAGCATATTTTGTGACAAGGAGAGGCAAGAAACGACGCTAAAGGTGGGATATCTGTGAATATACCAAGACGACTTTATCTTTTTGTTAGCACCTTAACTGTAGTGGTGTACGGTATGCTCTGTGCCATGCCAGCACGGGCACAGATTACGAAAAATGATTCCGTTGGCCTACAAGGCACAATCTCGGCAGATCCTCCAACGCAAGGCGCCTCGATCTCGTTGCCAACAAATGGCGAAAACGTTACAAGCACACCGATTACCGTCACCGGTATCTGCCCAAAGGATCTGTTAGTAAAGGTATATAAGAACAACATATTTGGGGGCTCGGCGTATTGCACATCTCAGGGCAATTTCTCATTGCAAGTCGATCTCTTTCCCGGAACGAATGATCTGGTCGCACGTGTATTTGATTCGCTTGACCAGGCAGGACCAGACTCAGCTACAGTCACGGTGCGTTTCAATGATAATCTCACTATCCCCGCAACTGCGAGATTAGTTCTCACTTCTAACTATGCCAATAAAGGCACTAATCCTGGAGAGGATATCAAATGGCCATTTATCATCAGTGGTGGCACAGCTCCCTATGCTCTGGCCGTCGACTGGGGTGACCAAGTGTCATCACCGTACACCAGTATAGTAGCGGGCGAGGTTGTGGCGTCACATAAATATGAAAAGGCAGGAATCAATACTGTTGTCGTACGTGCGACCGACAGCAAAGGCGCTACTGCTTACTTGCAAGTTGTCGCAGTCGTCAATGGGCAAGCTGAAAATGCTTCATCAAATACAACCGAAAACCATACGCTCACTAAATATGTTGTCTGGCCCGTGCTTGTACTTATCCCAGTCGTGTTGCTAACATTCTGGCTTGCGACACGACACGAAAACCGTCGTTTACGTCATATGTTGGCTCGTGGTGAGCAGCCGTTTGAATAGCGCTACGCTGGCGCTGGCTTATGAGAGGAAGTGATTCTTCCTCTCATCGCTCACTACGTTCGCTGCTCTCTATCCCAAAGGAGACATAAATCTCGGAATAAATCCGATCTTTATGTTAGTTGTACTTATAGAGCTTGAATGCACGTCATCCAAACTTTTCCAGTTTCAGGAGGAGACACTAGATTAAAATGCACGCGCATAAGATATAATACTCCCGATGAAAATCTACGTTGGTATTTCCGGTGGTGTTGATAGTTCGGTCACTGCTGCGCTCCTAAAGCAGCAGGGATTTGATGTTGTCGGTGTCTACATGAAAAACTGGAGCCAGGATCTGCCAGGACATACTTGTCCATGGAAAGAAGATTATCAGGATGCCAAGCGGGTCGCTCTCCAACTGGGAATCCCATTTAGAATGTTTGATTTTGAGACCGACTATCGACAAAAAGTTGTCGAATATATGCTCGATGAGTTTAGAGCCGGGAGAACGCCCAATCCTGATATCATGTGCAATCAAGAGATAAAGTTCAAACTTTTTCTGGAAACGGCTTTGGAGAATGGAGCGGATATGATTGCCACTGGGCATTATGCTAAAACCAAAAACGGGAGACTGCTCAAGGCCAAAGACGACAACAAGGACCAAACTTATTTTCTCTATCGAGTAACACGAGAAGCACTGCACAAAACCTTGTTTCCACTTGGTGAATATACCAAACCAGAGATACGCAAACTTGCGAAGAAACTAGAACTGGTCACTGCAGAAAAAAAAGAAAGCATGGGTATCTGTTTCGTCGGTAAAGTCGGCATCAAAGATTTCCTCAAGAGTTACGTTGTAACAAAACCAGGAAAAATTATCGATCAGCATGGACGTATAATCGGCGAACATGACGGCGCGATTTTCTACACCATTGGTCAGCGACACGGACTCGAGGTTGGCGGTGGTTTACCGTATTACGTGATTGGCAAGGACATGGATAAAAACGAAGTGTACGTTACGACAGATCT
>CAZWNK010000022.1:0-10259 GCA_964635445.1 uncultured Candidatus Saccharibacteria bacterium
ATTTTCACTTGGCTGCCACCACCAAGGTTCTCGACTTGCTGTACACTTCCCTTTCCAAATGACTTTTGACCATCCAGCGTCGCCACCTTGTTGTCTTGTAATGCACCCGAGACGATCTCGCTCGCACTCGCACTCCCACCGTCGATCAACACCACAGTTGGTAGCCCATCAAGTATCGCTTGATTGCTCGTCTTCAGTGATTCCACAACCTTACCATCTCGTTTCTCTTGGGTGACGAGTTTATTGTTCATCCAGATACCTGCGATATTTACCGCTCCGTTGAGATAGCCTCCACCGTTACCACGAAGATCGAGGATGACGGCTTTGGCGCCTTTTGACTTTAAATCTTTGGCAGCAGCAATCGCTTTGGTGGCCGTATCGTCACCGAACTGCGTCAATCGAATGTAGGCGATGTTATCGGCGAGCATCTCACTCTTTACACTCTCGATCACAATCGTGTCTCGTGTAATTTCAAACGACAACGGGTTATCAGTGCCTGTTCTGACAATTTTTAGCGTTACTTTGGTACCTTTTTCACCACGAATCTTTAGGACGGCGTCGTCAACGCTCATACCTGAGGTGTCTTGTCCATCAATTTCGATGATGATATCACCGGCTTTGACACCAATTTTCTGAGCTGGATAGCCTTCTATAGGAGAGATGACCACTGGTCGATTGTCCCTTTTACTGAGCTCAGCACCGATACCACTAAACGTACCTGATAATTGTGTACTGAAAAGTTCGGCCTGTTCTTTGCTGAGATAGGTCGTATATGGATCACCAGCTGCATCGACGAGGCCCTTTTTGGCACCGTCCAGAAGTTTTTGCATATCTAGCTGACCGTCGAAGTCTTCACGGAGTTTGTCGTACACCTGCTCGACTGTCGAGTAATCGAGATTGTTTCGCAACGACTTATTACTACTTACTGTCGTAAGTGGTGAGCCAAAGAACCGGATATTTTGTACACCAAAACCGAGTACAAATGTTAGAAATGCAACACCGATAACCAACGGCAACCGAACCGTTTTTTTCATTTTCCCCTCTTTTTCCATTGTTCTATCCTACCATGTCGACCATAAGCCAAACAAACCAAGATTTATCTACAATACAGATTTTGAAGTCAGATAAAAGATAGGCTGCTAGAAGTGAATATATACAGCCGAGCTAGCAGGTATATCCATCTCGTTATACATGCCTGACCAGTTGAAATTGTATTGAGATACGCGGATCCAACCATTGCCATAGACTTGCTCGACATACATAGCATGTCCATACGGATCGCTATGTTGGCGATATGAAACCCAACCCCATATAGCAATATCCCCAACCCTAGGATTAGTGTCCATAGGGATACCTTGATCGATTGCATTGTCGGGCCATTGGTTGGCATTGCCACGGCCGCCCCAGTACGGCATATATCGTCCCGAGGCAGCTACCTTCCATGCTGTATATGAGACGCACTCCCGGTTATACATACCCCAGTTATCAACAAGAGCATCAAGAGGATAAGTACACCATGGCGCAGGGTATCCACCGCCGCACATGACCAGCCCACTGACATTAGAACCAGAGGTTGAACCTGTTAACAGCTGTAAGCGTCGTATGTTCTCGGCTGCTTGTTGGGCACGGAGTTGTTTGATTTGAGAGTTGCTGTTGGCTATTTGAGCTTGGTATGCCGCTTCCTGCCCTTGTGTATCAGCGAGTAGCCTATCAGTCTCTGCTTGCTGTGATGCAAGTTGTACCTTTTGGGCGTTTTGGTCGATGATCAATCGATCTATTTCTTTCTTGCTATCCTCAAGTGTTTTCTTGAGTAGAGTAATTTCAGTGACTGTATCAGAGATTTTGGTCTTCAGTGAATCCAAATATTGCTGTTTATCAACGAATTCACTGATGCTATTGCTCGACGCCAGCATCTCCACTGTCGAGACATCACCTTCGAGATAAATTTGACGGATACTTTGAGCCAGATTCGTCTTTTGCTCTGCCAATTTCTTTTCAGCCGCCGCAATTTGTTCGGCAAGTTGTTGTTGTCGAACTTCATTGGCATTGATCTGGTCCTGGAGCGCCCCAATTTGTGCTTGCAACCCTGCGATCTTGTTAGCAAGTGTATCGGCTTGTGCTGCCAACTCGGCTGCTAAAGCCTGCTTGGCTGCGATGTCGGCCTTGAGCGCTGCGATCTGATCATCAAACCTATCAGCTCGGACCGACGTACCTGGAATCAATGCCACCATGAGAAGAGCGATTGCAAACGAGACCAACCTAGCTAGTTTTTGAGTTTTGAACATTTACCCTTCCAAATTAGCACAAACTGCTTATGCAGTCAATATTTTGACCACTGTTGTCAATAGCTATGCAATGCACATAACCTCTACTATTATACATTCCTTCGCAGGATGCTTTTGGTCTTCATCTTCAAATATTTTCGAGTGGCCAATGATGACGATACGATACCTATCATGACACCCAGTAGCATCATGACCACAAGGATAAAAATACGGTGGTCACTAAACATTTGCCTCGTATACTCGGTGTCTATATCTTCGAGGTAGTATTTCAACCGGACGCCCTGCAGCGATAACATAACTGACGTGAGAATGGTCGAAACTATAGCCGCTACCAAGCCATAGAGTGCGGCTTCGACGAGGAACGGTCCGCGGATATACCACTTTTTCGCGCCGATCAGTTTCATGATCTCAATCTCATCTTTGCGATTGAAAATCGCCATGCGGATGGTATTGAAGATGATGAGGATCGAGATTACTCCAAAGATCACGCTTGCGACGATACCGGCGATTTTGATGAAGTTCGCTGCTTTGATGATCTTGTCGATAGCGTTTTTACGTTCGCCCGAGTACGAGGGTTTATCACTCTGCATCTTCTTGATGTCCTCTCGATTGATAAATTCAGAAATTGCATCGAGTTTGTTTGGGTCATGAGGCTTTATACGGAAGCTCGCAGGTAGCGGGTTAGTCTCGATTTGAGTGATGGAGTTAGCAACATCTGGTTTGTCTTTGTATTTATCCAAAAAATCTTTCAGGGCCTGGTCCTTGGAAATAAACTGAACGCTTTTTACATTGTCGAGACCCTCTAACTCGGTTTGCAGTTTTTCGCGATCCTCTTTTTTGACCTCGTCTTTGAGATAGATGGAAATATCGATTTTGTCGGTTACTGTTGCGATTGTTCGAGAAAACGTAATGTTCGCAGCATAGGTGCCGAGCACCGTACTGAGTGTCACCACCATCACAAGGGTTGCTGCTGAAGTGAGCCACAGATTACGGGCCAAGTTCTGAAAGCCCGTTTTCCATACCCGACCAAGACTTATGAGAAAGCGCTGCATAATTATACTTTCTCCTTCTCAAACCCGCTCGCTGCTTTGTCGGACACGACATGACCATCCTTGATCGTGATAACACGACGTTGCAACTGGTTCACGATGTCTTGATTGTGGGTTGTCAGGATGACAGTTGTCCCGTACTTGTTGATCTTTTCCAGCACACGTACAACGTCCCAGGCATGCTTCGGGTCGAGATTTCCTGTTGGCTCATCAGCGATCAAAATCTTCGGTTGGCGTACAACAGCTCGAGCAATTGCCACGCATTGGCGTTCACCACCCGAAAGTTCTTTGGGATAACTTCGTTCCTTGCCCGTAAGGCCAACTATATCGAGTACTTTTGGAACTGTCCGACTGATTTCGGCGGTACTCATACCGACGATCTCCAGTGCAAAAGCGACATTTTCGGCGACTGTTTTGTTGGGTAATAATTTGAAATCCTGAAACACGACACCAATTTTCCGACGAAGATACGGAATGTCTCGATCTCTCAGTTTGTCGTAATCAATCCCACCGACCACGATTTTCCCAGAAGTCGGTTTTTCTTCGCGTGTGAGAAGTTTGAGGAGCGTTGACTTCCCGGCACCACTCGCACCGACAATAATCACAAATTCTTTGGGATCGACATGCAGACTGACACGTTCAAGCGCTGGCGGATTGTTCCTACCGTACAATTTCGTTACCCTATCGAGCAAAATCATCTAAACCATTTTAGCATAAGGAGATCAGTCACCAACAGTCACTCGCTACGATTCTTGGCCGAGCGAGTATTCCAAATATGCATCGATAAACGGATCGAGGTCGCCATCGAGCACCGCTTGGACGTCACTCGTCTCGTGCCGAGTTCGCAGATCTTTGACCATGGTGTATGGATGAAGTACGTACGAGCGAATTTGATTGCCCCACGCCGCCTGTTCATTCGGTCCTTTGAGCTCGGCGACGTTGGCAGCATGTTGATCAAGTTGTAATTGCGCCAGTTTACCGCGCAAGATTTTCATGGCTGTATCGCGGTTCTGAAGCTGCGATCGTTCATTCTGAATGGCAACCACGATACCAGTCGGGATATGCGTGATACGAACTGCCGAATCAGTCGTATTGACTGATTGGCCACCATGACCGCCAGAACGATAGACATCAATTTTGAGATCCTTTTCATCAATCTCGACTTCATCCGGTTGATCAATTTTCGGTGTTACTTCGACTTTCGCAAAACTTGTCTGTCGTAAACTATCGGCATTGAACGGACTAAGTCGCACGAGACGATGGACGCCATGCTCACCTTTGAGCTTGCCGAACGCATTGGTGCCACTCATCGTCAACGTCACACTCTTGAGTCCTGCTTCTTCGCCGGCAGATTGTTCAAGTGTTTCCACTTCGACGTTATGTGCTTCCGCCCAACGCACATACATACGAAGTAACATTTGCACCCAATCCTGGGCGTCCGTTCCGCCAGCTCCAGCATGGATGCTCACCACCACATTGTGATCATCATATGGACCATTGAACTTCAACTCCTGCTTCAGCGCCATGAAACGTTCCTGTAAATCCACGATCTGTCGCTCAATATCAGCCTTTAAACTTTCGTCATGCGTCGCAACTAGCTCTGCGCAATCACGGAGTTCGGCTTGAAGCTTTCGCCATGGTGCGATTCGCTCTTCAGTTCGGGCTGCTTGTTTACTCACGTCCTGAGCCTTCAGATTATCACTCCAGAAATCAGGACGCTGCATATCAGACTGAAGTTGTTTTAGTTCGCCTTCAAGTTGATCGAGTTTGATGCGCGACGCCGCCTCCGTCACTTCTTGGGCGAGCACCTGTATCTGTTTCTCAAGTTCGTGCATAGACTTTAAGTATAAAACAAGCGCCTCCTATTCACTATTGCTGGAGGTACTGATGAATCATTCGTGAAATATTGGCAATAGCCGTCCACGTCAGATTGTTTTTGGTCATGATCGATATGACATAGGTGCTCTTGGGGCCGTATACGATACCAGTGTCGTTGTAGTACTCGTCGACATTGCCAGACTTATCTGCGACGACAGACCCAGCCGCACCTGTAGGAATACCACCACGGTAAATCTGCCTTTTCATGATACTGAGCATCTTATCTCGGAACGACGCATCCATGATCTCACCCCGTGCAATTTTCTCGACATACGACATCTCATCGTGCGCTGTCGAATGTTTATCCTCGAAATATCCGTGATAGTAGCTGTATACCATGGTGTTATTGATCCCGAGTTTTTTCAGCTCCTGATCAGCTCGTCGCCAGTCCGTAAAGTCACCGACCGCTGCTGCACAATAGTTGTCAGAGACGGAAAGCATTCTTTCAAAACATGTGTCGAGTGAGTATCCCGACACAACAGTATCGCTCCAATGTATCTCACCGGCAGTCAAACGTTGATAGATCGCTTGTGTCAATAAAAGTTTATACGTACTACCTGTCACAAACTGTACATCTCCACGGTATTCAGCCGAGCGTTGCTGGCCATCGAGCTCTTTCACTGCGACGCCATACGTTCCTTTCTGGGAGCGAACGGCAAGGTCGATGACCCCCAAGAGACTATCGACATCGAGCGGCTCATCTTTCACGACCACGGGTGCTGGCACTGGTTTGGTAGCGAGCGTGATATCTTGAGCAACTGACGTTCCATCTTTGAGTTGGTCGATAATCGTTGCTGTCACCGTATCGACATCGACACCTACCCCGCTCTTACCCGCCGTGCGACCTATTTCGGTTCCGAGCGTCTTGTGGACAACAGTTGGCGTTGGATCGACGGCCAATGATTTGCCTATAGTTGCTACGTACGCCTTGATGGCATTAGTTTTATAGGTGATGACAGGATCGGCAGCAGTATCGACGGGGATATCGATCGTCAACCACGATGCGATAGTCTTTGCATCGGGTACGATGGGTTGGTCGCCAACACGAATAGGTATTTTACGCGTCAGGAGGTTGTTGTACTGAGATACGATTTTGGCGAGAGAGTCGGCAGTTCGCTGCGGCTCCGTGTTCGCGTATGGAACTTCGATACCATTTTGATAACTTGGATCACTCAGTAAAGCTTGGATGATCTGCGAGGAACTATGCTTTTTACCAGTTTGCTCAGGTATGACTTCGGCCGTTCCGTCGTCTTTGTAGGAAATGAACGCATTGAGACCTGGTTTGTCGAGAGACGTGGCGATGGTCTCTGCGAATGTCTTGAGCTTGTCGGCATCGAAAGTGTATTCGACGTCGACATGGGCCGGTGTCAACCACTGATGGATTAGAGAGAAAGGAATCAAACGTTCCATGATCGTATAGTCTCGTGCGTCAACAAGACTTTGCTCGACTTCGGCTCGAGCACCACCGGCGGCCAGGGGCATATCCAGCTTGTCTTTGCCAGACGTGAGTGTCACGATCTTCGTCTTGGCCTGCTCTTCAATCGCTTGTTCTATCGCACCATAGTCTCGTGAGCTATATATATGATCGTCGAGCGCAAGTCTCCGCGTTGCAAATGATGATGGGATCAACGCCTGGATTACGAGTACACCCGAGAGAGCTAATCCCGTCGCGTGAGCGATATGGATAAGTCGCTTTTCAGAAATACGGATGTACCCAAAAAGATGTACAAGATCTCTCCATAGAAGACGTGCGAGATGTTTTTCGTGCTGCCACCATTCACTGAACGTATGGTGATGAGTATGCGATTCTGGCAAGTGGCCCGGTTCATGGGCATGCAACTGCTGCTCGAATTCCTCCAGCCACGTGTCATCCTGCTTATGCATGAAGCAAGTATAGCAAGGAACTGGTTTGTATGACTCTTATATTTAACGTCTATGCGACGATTCGTTCTAACAAACCCAAAGTACCTTGCACATTTGCAATAGCCTGCTGGCCTGCCGACAAACCCGAACCGCTTGAGATCATAGATGGACCCATTGAAGATGGATCGATACCCGTGGGGTCTCCGCTTTGCGTCGGAACAGTCGTTGTCGGCGCACTTGCACTCGAGTAAGCTTCAGTTCTGTCTGACTTATTTTCCAGGATAGCAGTACGCACTACTCGAGGCGTGAAAGCTACGTTAGGCATACACACGACTTTCCCGTCCTCACCACGCTGCCACATGATCGTTGCCGTTGTGTCCTCGAAGCTAATCAGAGACTGGACAAGCATGTCGCCCTCTCCCAGCGTCTCGCTCAGCATAACTGTCCCCTTGCCCTCAACACCGACTTGCCATGTCTTCGTCCTGCCGTCATCACTGATTTCAGGAGTGTAGCCGTGCGTGATCGACGCCACAACTCCATATCGCTCTAGTATTAGCGGTGAGGTATCGACGTAATATTGTCGAACCGCTTGCATGTAGGTTGCTTCAGCAGCCATCAGGGGTGCTTCGAACGATAGCTTTGGTGCTTCTGCCGCTCCTGAAAGGACGGTAGCGGACATGGGAATTTCTGGCGTCGTCGCGACCGTTGGCATGGTATCCGGTGGTGCACACTGGACATCGGGAGGCAGATTAGATCCGGTTTCGGGCGGAACATCGCCGGCCGCATCTGCTGAACCCTCAAATAATTTTACTGCTGCACCCGGAACAGCTACACCAGCCACTACTGCACCTGCTCTCTTCAAAAATCCACGTCTAGACAGACCTTCACCAGTCATTTACAACTCCATCATTTTTACGTGAATGCAATTATATACCAATAACGCCTAAACCCAAAGAACCGACAACTTCTCATGAAGCGCGTCTTGGAGATCCTGAGGGCATTGGCCTAAGATACCGAGGCACCATCGCTTGTCAGCAAAAAGCTTGCGAGCCGTATCGATGACAGTGCTTTTTTTGACCGCTGCAATACGTGCAGGTACGGCATAGAAATCATCGATGATGTCTTCGAGGAAGTATCGGCTTGTGTAAAAATTCATCGTCCCACCGACAGTCTGCGCTCCACCGCGCTGGTACCTACCGAGCGAATACGACTTGGCGTCTTCCAGATCTTGATCATCAACCTTCCCATCCAAGACGCGCTTGTATTCGCGAATAACTATTTCAAACAGCGCCATGGCATTTTCGGCCCTGACTTGGGACGCGCCATACCAAGATACGCTATTGCTCGTCTGCTGAAATGAACCGCCCATATTGTAGACGATGCCTTTCTCTCGAGCTTCCGCGAGGATACGACTATGAAATGTATCGATCAGGATATTATTGAGCAGCGAAATTGCATCCCATTCTTTTTCACTAAGCGCCCCGTGATGATAGGTCTCAAAAATAAAGTACATATTCTCGATCGTGGGATTCTCGATATACAGCGCTCGATCTACTCCTGTCGGCGCTTCGTCTGGCAATGCAAACCTCTCCCCTTTTTGATTGAGCGGCATAGCTTCTATCACTGATAGAATATCTTTTTGTCGCTCTTTGATGTTACCGCCTATAGCAAAACGTAAGTTGGGCTTGTGATGGGTCTTTTTGTAGTGTTCGCGGATATCTTCTAGTGTGACATTTTTGATGTATTTGAGCCGTTCCTGCTCAGTCATGTTGGCAACGTATCCGTTTGCTTTGCGCATCGCGAGACTCAAATGACGAAAGTGATTGTTGGAAAGCATAGTCAGCTCTTCGCGGATATTACCGAGTTCGGCTTCAAATTCATCACGTTTAAAAATAGGTTCCGATATCGACAGCGTCAGCAGATCTAAGATTCGCGCCCATTCAAAATCAGCACACTCTGCATTGTATTCAACATGATACGAGCCTGTCGAAGCGTTGCAATATGCACCATTTCTATCAAACTCATAATGAAATGCTCGTGAAGAACGAATACGTTTATTGGCGCCCAGCGAAAGGTGCTCCATCACATGCGGCACTTCGATTTTGGTGCGCTCGCTCGCGAGATATTCACCAGCACGAAAATTGAAGTCAAACGCCATGACCGAGGCGTCAGGTATATCCACCAAGATACCTTTGGTGCCGTGTTTGAGTTTGATTTCAGTGACAGTGTGTTTCATAACAAGGTTACAGGTAGTAGGTTATAGGTTACAGAGATCAGTTCTTTACCCCTGACCACTATAGCCTGCTACACGACCACTACTTCCGTTTTTTGCCTTTCTTCTTGTTGTTGCGTTCTTGTTTGCGAGCTTTACGGCGATCGTTTTTGGCCTTGCGAGCGGCAGCCTCAGCCTTGGTACGAGATTGACGAAAATCTCCATCAGTCGCATGTTCGTCAGTCTTATTCATATCGCCACTCTCAACTGCAGAACCGGCTGCACGCGTCAGCTCTGTCTCCATACGATCGTCAGTCAAGCTGGTTTGTGTCGGCATAGCGTGGAGCAAAAGCCGTGTAACTTCACTCTGCAGCTGAACTTGCATGCCTTCATAAAGATACTGCCCCTCGCGACGATATTCGACAAGTGGATCTCGCTGACCAACACTTCGCCAACCGATACCTTCTCGCAGATGTTCCATATTCTCTAGATGCTGCATCCAAAGATTATCGAGAACTTGCAAAAATACATCGCGTTCGACCTTGCGGAAAATTTCGGCTCCGAAAGTTTCCTCTTGTCGATGATAAAGATCGAGAACGTATTTCTCAAGCAATCGCTCGCGCTTATTGCGGTCGGCTTTGACGAGCTGATCCAACTCTTTGTCCTCAAGCGGGAGGACAGCTTCGATTTCTTTGAGTAGTTTGCTTTTCTCGCTATCGTCGAGGGTCATCAGATTTTGCGCTTCGCGCGTAATCACACCTTTAACCACACCTGAGATATCATCCTGCATGAGGATTTCACGACGACGAGCATAGGTAGCTTTGCGGTGACGATTCATGACATCGTCGTATTGAACGACGTTTTTGCGCATGTCAAAGTTGTGACCTTCGACTTTTTTCTGCGCACTCTCGATACTCTTCGATACGGCTTTATTTTCGATCGGCGTATCTTCGTCGACACCCAAACGGTCCA
>CAZWNK010000023.1:0-9517 GCA_964635445.1 uncultured Candidatus Saccharibacteria bacterium
CGCCAAACTCGCTAAATCTTCGAGTGTTACATCTGACATAATGCTTGGTATTATACCCTATCTGTGCGTTTGCATTTGTACTAATCGTTGCAAAAGGTTATCCAGTGGTGGAAGTAACGCATTCACTCCATTCACTCGTTGCAAAACTTCTGGTCCGTATCGCTCTGCAAGGCGTAGTAGCTTTATATGATCCTCGCTATAAATTCCTCTCTGACTCCTCACAAACCTCATAGCCTCAAAATCAAACACAAATGTCTTTTTTTCTTCCGATTTCTGACTTACCACTTCTGACTTCTGACTTAAATCTGGCATATGACCCAACGAGTGCAACAATCTGAGCAAAAACCACACTCTTACGACTTGAACAGATAGAGTTAGGTCACCCAGAGACTGTAGTGTTTGCTGCAGTACACCGAAGTGCTCTTCTCCGCTCGCATCCTCAGTCGCTCGATCCATTTGCTTCAGCACCTCATAACCGAACATTGTCCGATCCATGTCTTTGACGATGTCTCCATAGTGTTCGATGAGTCGCGCCGAGACGAGTTGGTCGAGGTCTTTTCGACCCTTAAGTAGTGTCAGATCACTGACCGAAAAAAGTTCGATACCGCCTGCGAGTTTACTTTTGACTTTACGAGCACCTTTGACCATCGCCCCCACTTTGCCGTGATCTGGGGTCAAAAATGTGACGATACGGTCGGCCTCACCGTAATCCACGCGTCGGAGCAAGATTCCTTTGGTCTTGTACTGGGCATTATTCATGAGACTGGTTGAGATTGTCGAACGACACGTGCGAGATCGGCCAATTTTGTCGTGGGTTTATAGAGATACGATACCACTCCAAGTCGTCTCCAATCTTCTGTCGATAATACATGCTGCGACGGCGGCACTGTCGTCTGGATGACGACGGGAATATTCATCCAATCATGGTGTGACCGTAGCTCGTTGATAAATTCTAGCCCGTTATGCTCACCGAGCAACAGTTCGGTGATGACAAGATCCACCGGACCATTGTCATCGATCCAATCTATCGCACTCTGCGGATGCATAACTGGTATGACCTTGTGTCCGTCGTCCCTGAGGATTCGCGCATACAGTTCCGCTAGCCACAAGTCACCCTCTAACAGCAAGATCGTCATCAAAGCTCTCCAAACATACTCAGCTGTGTACTGAGCGGTAGCTTGAGCTCCCACACCCTCCGTCCCCTCGCTCGTTTGATACTAAAATGTCCACCCAATCCGGTCAGTAAATCCTGTAGAATTCTGACGCCTACGCCATGTACGCCCGCAAAACTCCTGAAAGCTTGCTCTTGAGAACCCAGTGCTTGCACACTTCTCGTGAATTCTTGTTTACTCGGTACGACACCTTCATCCTCCAAGACAACTCTGGCGATCCCATTCTCTCGTCGCATATGCACGTGGAGTTCAGTCTCGGGAAAACTCGTCAATGTCGAGAGGTCGACGAGCGTTGTAAATGTCGACCTCAAAATATGCCGATCGGCGACGACAAGTGCATCTTTGCCCTTCAGGCCTGATGTCGGTACGACAGCATGCTGCAAACGCACGACTCGTGGCTCGACTTCCTTCATCACCTCTTTGATAAGCACCGTGAGATTCACTGGCTCAAACTGCAGTGCGACCTGACCATATAAGACACGCTGGGACAGCAAGAGATTGTCGATGAGCTGGAGTAGTCGTCCACTACTCAGACTGATGCGTTTGAGATATTCATCCCGAACATCTCGAGAGACTTTGTGATCGCGCAGGTAGTCAGCGGCAGTTTGTTGATACACAAGCGGGGCCTTTAGCTCCCTGGCCACCGCTGCCAATAGATTAAATTCGGATTGGTATACCTCAGACTCCCCCATCCTCACTCCTTCGAGGAAAGTATAGCATGCCAGGAGAGTTCAGAGGTCGGAGATCAGAAATCAGAGCGAAGATCTCTCTCTGTGAGTACTGATGAACTTATTAAGCATCCTTCCTTCAATTACGATCAAATCCAGCGCTGCCTGGAATCCATTCTGGCTCAGAAATTCCAAATCCACTGCTGCTTGATACTGATTCTCTAGTTCAATGAGCGACCCGTATGCCATAACATAGAAATGCTCACGGTCCTTGGAATGCACTCTACCAAAGCCTTCAGCTATATTAGAAGTTATCGAAAGTGCGGCTCTTCTCATCTGGCTTGTTATGCCAAACTGTTCATTTTGTGGAAACGTACGAGTTACTTTGTAAGTAAGAAGCAATAATTGGTGTCCGACTCTCCAGACCTCTAGATCACGAAAAGATTCTATTTTCTTTTTACTCAGATCTCCGATCTCTGACCTCTGATCTCTCTTTATTTGACAAAGCTTAAGCTTTTCAAAATGATGGTGTCAAAATCACCTTTGTACTCTTGAGATTCAGTCCACACTTTCAAAGTCTTGTCTCGTAATGGCACCATCACCATACTACCGACGATGTTTTGTTCTTCGAGTTCGCCATCATACCTCAGACCTTTTTCGCCTGAATTCTCGTAGGGCACTGCCTTCGTCTTGCCTTGTGTAACTTTGGCTTTTATGGCTTGTTGGGCTTGATCAAACGGCTGATTGATGAGCTCCAAGCGCACTGCAAATTTCACGTCCTTGGTATTGGGATTGGCTACAAGATTGGGATGCACATAGAGAACGATAGGCTTCGAGCCATTGATATAGTCGACATAGCCGCTCCATGTCTTGGGATAATTAAACTGCACACTTCCGAGTGACGCGGGACCTTGATAAGTACGATACGGGGATTTCTCTCGTTCCGTAAATTGCGCTTCGAGAGTTTTTTTCTGTTCAGCTTGCGCTTTACTGACAGCATCTTGGACTTTTTGAGCCACATTATCTCGATTATCGGTATAACCCAAATACGCCCAAACTGCAAAACCACTGACACCGACAAACAAGAGCGACAAGATGACGATAGGGACGATGAGTACATCCATAGCACCGCGCTCAGAGTGACGAACATTCATAAGCGAAATTATATCACGATGCGTGACAAAAGAGAGTTCGGAGTTCAGAGATCGGAGTTCGGAATTTTCTTTTTCACTCTGAACTCTGACCTCAGACCTCTGATCTCTTCTCTTTGTACTCATACAAAAACACTCCCCTTTTTTCACGCACGATCTGTTTTCCTGGAATTTTGAACGTATAGCTAGCAACTCGAAATGGTTTTGGTAGTTCTGTTAACTTTTGATCTAACTTCTTCATAAACCTGTCCAATAAAAAGACAAACACACCATTGGTCTTCGGTAATTGAACATTCCAGTAGTTAGCTCTGCGGATCGTCACAAGTGATCTATATTTCCGAGTCCGCATCCAAGCGATGAGGAACAGAAGAGGATTCAATTCATATCCCACGACTTTCAGCCCCCGTTTCGCTGCCGCAATGCACATCGTACCATCACCGCATCCGAGTTCTAACAATGTCTGACCCGGCTTGAGGTCGAGTAAACCAAGCGCTACCTCACGTTCGCGTCGCAGTGTCGGTACATACGGAGCACCAAAAAGCACGACGAACGTGAAGCATGAAAATAATAGTATGAGGAGGATGAGCACGACGTACATTTACGAATCGAACTTCTTTTTCACAATCTCGATCTTGTTTTCCGCAGTCTTCAAATACGATTCGAGCTCTTTGGCTATTTCCATGCCTCGCTCGTATTTGGCGATTGCCTGATCCAGGTCAACATCATCTTGCTCAAACCACTGCAGGATTTTATCCAGCTCTGTTTGGAGTGTCTGATAGTCTACGCTGTTACTTTTCTTCGGCACTTGCCTCTCCTTCGATCAACGTCTGTTGTGCTTCATTAATTTTTCTCGTAATTGCTGCAGCAAGCGTTGCTCTTACATGTTCAACATCGACTCCCGCAGGGATCGGTCTCTCGATGCTCCGCACAACACTTACGCCTGATAACCGTGCTTGAACGCGATCTGCAATATTCCCCCAAAAACCAGACATTGGTTCACCTCTTGTTCCTCTCGACCCTCTGACTTCACCGAGATATTCAATCAATTCAGGATCAGGGTTTCTGGAATCATGTCTACTCATATGACTTCTCCTTATGAATGGATGTAATTGTAGCGCTCGCTTCTCCATCTGCAAACCCTAGCCGTACATCGTCACCGACTCCGATAGCTTTTATAGACGCGACGTACTTTTTTCCAGATCTGACAATCGCATACCCCCGCTGTAAAACTGCTCGAGGATTTAGTGCCTCTAGGAGTTGTCGTTGGTAATCAAGCATCGTCCGCTTCTGTTCCAACATACTCTGTAATATATCTCCTATTTGCGAGGTCCGAACCCGCAAATACTCCTTTTGCGTTGAAATAGATTTTGATAACCTCTCGGCCAGCATCACGCGGGTATGATCGAGGACATCGAGCATATGTCGACGATCGGGCACGAGTAATTGCGCTGCATTACTTGGGGTCGAGGCTCGCACATCAGCCGCTAGTTCGGCCAGACTCACATCCACTTCATGGCCGATGGCCACAAGAGTTGGGATACGACTAGTGGCTACGGAGCGGGTTACACTTTCTGTACCAAAAGCAGCGAGATCATCGATCGACCCGCCGCCGCGGATGATGACGAGCACGTCGACAAGTGGCGATTCGGAATTAAACCATTCAATTGCTTGGACGATCTGAGCGGGAGCCGACTCACCCTGAACTAATACGTTTGCTATTTGAACTTCCACTCCACCCCACCGTTCAGCCAAAATTTTACGAAAATCTGCTTCAGCCGCTGAGCCCACACTGGTAATCACGCCAATTCGTCTAGGTGGATACGGCAGCGTCCGCTTTCGTTCAAGTGCAAAGAGCCCTTCGGCTTCAAGCTGCTTGAAGAGGAGCTCCTGAGCACGCTTGATACTCCCTTCTCCACTGACTTGCATGCTCTGCATATTGAGACTGAACCCATACTGTAGATGATGTCTCGGTGTCGCCCGCACTTGTACTTTTAACCCATCCTCGAGCGGACCAGGTAACATATAGACCGTTCCGAAAAACTTCAGTACTGCACCTTCGTCATCTTTCAGCGTGAAATACACCCAGCGGTTTTTACTAACTCTAAATTCACTCAACTCACCTTCTATCACAACACTTGGGTAGGCAAACTCAAGCGTCTGATTGAGCAGCGCGATAAATTCACTCGGGCTCAAAACAACTCCATCCATACCATCAGTATAACTGATTAGAGTTCGTGTTCTTTCAGAGCCCTTTGATACAAGAAATACCCCGGAGGCAAAAACAGCAGCATATTGATAATTCGATAGACAAGCGTCGCTGAAAACGCCAAGCCGCTATCGACACCAACAGAAGCCAGTACCGAAGTCATAAGTGTTTCATAAACGCCCACCCCACCTGGCATGATTGATATCAAACCCGCGATATTAGCGACAGCGTACGCCAGGATCAACGCTCCAGGGTTGATGAGTTCACCGAATGCCACATACACGATATAGATAGTCGCGATTTCGAAAAAAAGCAGTGCCATCGACCAGAAAAAAGGCCTCATGAGACTTCGCCAATTACTTGCTATAAGCAGATAGTCTTTGTGTAATTCTCCAAACACGTGCTCGAGGCGTTCCATATTGATGGTGTCGGCCCTGTCTTTGTGTCGACGTACTTTTCGTACCACACGATTAAACACTTTGGGCAAGAATCCCAAGAATGACTTAATTCGTTGTTCATTACTGATGATGTAGATAGCGATGATAGCTCCGAACACGATGAGGCACGCAAGTGTGGTGCTGATGAGAATTGCCATGCCACTCGCACGTCCAAAAGCAGCGAGACTTAACATGCCAAAGACCAGGAAGACGATAAAACTCACAAACGTCAGCGCGTATCGTACACCTTGTGCGAGCGTGCTTTTCGCCGTCGAGATACCGAGTTTGCGGAGTCGCACGTGGAGATATGAAAAACCACTCACACCACCACTTGGAAAAACTTGGTTGATAAAGTTTAACTCAAATGAAATCTTAAAGAGTTTTTTAAGATTTACATGTTCTCCTACGGTCGCAAAGTAGGTTTGATATACTTTTCCCGCACTGAGGTAGCTAAACATCTGGATAGGGATAATCATGAGGAGTGCGTAGGCGTTCAGATCTTGTAATTGGAGTAACGCTTCTACGATCTGATGTCTAGCTGCATACCCCAATACTACAAGCGCGATAAACGTGGCTATGTTTAGCCAAAATTTGAATTTTTTGGACATAGCAACAGTATAATGTGATTGGTAAGTAGTGAATAGTGTGTATTACTTAAATACGCAAAAAAGTCAGCTCAACCCGAAAGTGCTTCAACAGTAAGTACGTAGTGATCGCAAGCAGAAGACCGCTGATAAATACAAATCCCGTTTGTATCACACTCCCTATCCGCCCACTTTGCCTTAAATCATTTTTTGAAAAAATTTGAGCTTGCCTTGAAAAAACTACCCCAACCCATATGGTAAAAAGAAGATGCATAAGCACCCCGAGTATGACTATCGAAGTAGCTACCATTCTTAACTGCACGTCGTCCTCAAACGATGAGAACGAATTTAGCATCGCATTTAGTATGTAAATGTTCAGTAACAAACTCGTCAAAAATGCACCCATCACTCTAGCGAACCTGTCACGAAATCTCCGATAGTATTCCCTAACACCTTCTGCGATAACAGGAGATCCTGAGATCCCATGTCCGGCCAGACCCAAAAACACACTCAAATACCAGAGGGAAGAAAATACTACAGTCAATATAGACATAGCGACCACTAAGCTAAATGAGCTTGAAAATATAATGTCCATGATAGTCAGTATAATCCCAAAGTATCCCTTGCGAATAGTAAGTTGCGAGATAAGACCCAGTCGTTCATACTCTGTTACATGCAAACGATCAGTATTTTAGGGAGACAAGCAGCTATCAGCCTCGCAGAGCTCGAAAGCTTGTATGGCGCTGATGTCATCCGACCAATCGGTGATTATGCCGCTTTGCTCGATTGTGAACCTACCGACATCAGTCCGACACGGCTTGGTGGCGTCATTAAACATGCCAAACTGCTGACCGAGATTAAAAGCACATCATGGTACGACATCGAACGATTCCTTGTCGATACTATTCCTGCCCATCTCAGATATGTGCCTGAAGGCAAATTCAAACTTGGCATCAGTACCTATGGTTTGGGAGTCAAAGCCGAGACGATCAATAGCACTGCTCTCAAACTCAAAAAAGTCATCAAAGCAACTGGGCGATCTGTACGCGTCGTTCCAAACAAAACCCCAGAACTCAATGCCGCACAAGTCCTGCACAACCAACTCACCCGCTCAACTGGCTGGGAATTACTCCTCATCAAAGATGGTTCACGAACACTACTTGCTCAGACCCTCTATGTCCAAGATATTGACGCCTATGCCGCCCGCGACCAAGCTCGTCCGAAACGCGACGCGTTCGTCGGCATGTTGCCACCGAAGCTCGCTCAAATCATCCTCAACCTCGCCACAGGTCCAACTCACAAAGATATCGCGACAATCCTCGATCCTTTCTGTGGTACGGGCGTACTCCTCCAGGAAGCTATCCTTATGGGATACAAAGTCATCGGCACTGATCTCAGTGATAAAATGGTCGAATTCTCGAGAGAAAACATCGAGTGGCTCAAATCAACTCTAAAACTCGAAGGCGTCGACTACACGATCGAGAACGCTGATGCCACAACCGCAACCTTCCCTACTGGGTTTGATACCGTTGCCACCGAAACGTACCTCGGACAGCCTATGACCTCACTGCCTGAGCGAGAAAAATTCGAGCGCATTGTTCGTGATGTCGATCAGCTCCATACAGCTTTTCTCAAAAACCTGCACGAGCAACTTCAACCAGGGACTCGTTTCTGTATCGCAGTCCCCGCGTGGCGCCTCTCGAATAGTCAATTTCATCATTTGCCCACTCTTGCCAAATTAACAGATATGGGGTATACTCGTCTGAGTTTTGTTCACGCTACAAATGATCAGTTGCTCTACAACCGTGAAGATCAACTCGTCGCCCGTGAACTAGTAGTACTAACGAGGAACTAAGTATGTCATCAGTTAAAGCAGGCGGTACAAGTAAAAACGTCAAAGACTCACCCGGTCAACGCCTGGGCGTGAAAGCATTTGGTGGCGAAAAAGTTCGCAAAGGTGATATCATCGTCCGCCAAGTTGGCATGACCAAGCGACCTGGTAAAGGTACCTTCCTCGGTCGTAACTACACGATTCATGCCGCTCAAGATGGCATTGTCAAATTCGCACAACGCCGCATCAAACGCTACACCGGCCGTAGCACCGTTCGCACCGAAGTAACGGTTGAATAATCCGAATATTTATTCAAAAACAAAAGGAGCCTTATTGGGCTCCTTTTGTTTTAACTAGGCTGTAGTTATCATTCTTCAGAAAAGTCTTGCAGGATACCTTGGTAAACATTACTTGCGAATGCAGGATCCTCCATAGACCAAGCGGCAGCAATCTTCAAAGCAAGAGCAAGCTCCTCACCAGTGCGAGCATAGCGCTCACCTTGAGCCAAGATCTCCATAACATGACCACCTAAAGGCCCACTATTAACTCTATACTCTTCATCAGCTGCTCGACGATTGCGAACTTTATCGACTTCACTAATAAAACCACTTAGATCACCTACTTCTTCAGGTTTCATAAAACCGTAGCCTACCAAATCACCAAGGGCTTTTTCCTTTATTTTAGGATTAGTGGTTTGACTTGCCTCAACTACAAGCCCTATGAGACCAATTGTTTTTGACCGGTTTGTGTGCCCCATCTGTTTGAATCGCTCTGCATCACCTAGAATTTGACGTCCTTTATCTACTTTCATTTGACGCACCTGCTCTGTATCTAAACGATTTTTCTGGGCTGCATATAGTACACCATCTAGATCTTTATAAGTCGTTACAAGATCTACACGAGGTGCTCGTGGAATTTCTCGATCTGATTGTGTTTCGCCTAGGAGTGACATGTATTTAATCCTTTTATTTTTATAAACTAAAACTATTCTAGCACAAGCTTATTGCTTTGTCAATCTGTTGTCATAGAGATTGTATGAAACGAGAATTATTTCATACTAACTGCTATCAAACCATCGAAGAGAGGGTGCGCCCTGTTTGGACGTGATTTGAACTCGGGATGTGCTTGCGTCGCGATGAAGAATCTATGACCAGGTATCTCAATCATTTCGACGAGATTCCTATCAGGTGACGTACCTGATATCTTCATCCCCCACTGCTCTATTCGTTCTCGATACATATTATTCACTTCATATCGGTGTCGATGACGTTCGACGATCTTCATCGAGCCATAGAGTCTATGCGCCAGGGATCCCTTCTCGAGAACACAGTCGTAATTACCTAGGCGCATCGTACCACCCGTCCCCTCTTTGCCGATTTGTTCGGCCATCGTACTCACTACCGGATCTGGTGTATCGGGATCAAACTCTGTAGAGTTGGCAAGAGTCAGTCCGCGTAGGCGACAGAGT
>CAZWNK010000024.1:0-9358 GCA_964635445.1 uncultured Candidatus Saccharibacteria bacterium
TTTCATATCGCGAGTCGGCTTGCCAAAGTCGCCCTCCAGTACCATCGAGACATAGCCCTTAGTGGTAGTTAGCGGTGTGCGCAGCTGGTGAGAGGCCATCGAGATAAACTCATCTTTGGCCTGATCGAGTTCCTTGAGCTCCTCGTTGGCATGACGCAGACGCTTAGTGGCGTCATCGACCTTGGCTTGCAGTGTTTCGTTGAACTGCTGGATCTCGCTATACGCCTTGGCATTTTGCACACCCACAGCCAACTCATTGGCGATGATTTGCAGTACTTTAATGTCGGCTTCTGTGTAGATGTCTCCGCTGAGCTTCTCACCCAAGAATAAGAAGCCAATAAACTCTTTAGAGGTGCGAAGTGCCAAGCTTACACCAATTTTATAGCGATTCATTATCTCTTTCCTTTGCCCCGACGAAAGTTCGTCCGCAACAATAGCATTTTTGCCAAGCAACTTTAAATCTTCTGCTAAATATGGAGAATGTTGCCCGGCATGCACATCATAAATTATTTCATTATCCTCATATATAATAATGTTGACATCAGTGACTTTCAGGCTTCTTGTGATTTCACTAATTACCTTGTTGCTCAAAGGATCTAACTCAATCTCGGCAGCCAAAATACGGCCGATTTCGTTTATTAGCTCTTGTGCATCATAATGGTCTCTATAAAATACCCTGTCTGTTACGCGCTGAAAAAAGCGCCGTATTGGCTGGTACGTGATAGCTAGCATTAATGCCAACAAAACATTCACTATCATCTGGAGTTCTGGACTCTTAGTATTGTTAATGACAAAGTTTCCGGCGACATAGGTACCAAATCCATAAATAAGACCAACTGCAATGAGTGCAAGAGAGTAGGTGGCAGACCGAGCCACCACAGCTCGAATATCAAAAAGCTTTTGACGAACTATCGCAAAAGCAATTGCAGAACCCGCGATTGCGAGAAAGAAGGGACTGATATTAAGAAAGATAGTGATCTTAAATAATATTGGCAGGACCAGTGTTGCAAGTATCATTAAGCTGAAGCTCAAGATGATTCCATATGTAATATAGCGAAGTTGCTGTTTGAGGTAGCCACGAGATCGTAAATATTTTCGAATTAGCACTACAAAACCAACCAAAATTGAACCGAATTGCAGCAGCCCAAAAGCCGGTATGGCTGGGCCTGGCGTAAGTTGAATTTGACCATTACTTACTTTGGCCGTAGCAAAAACAAGTCCTGCAAATGATAGTCCGATAACTAAAATCGTCCACAGGGCCATAAATATTTGCAGTTTGAGTCGAAAGATAAATTTTGAATCTGGGAATGTTAAGACGAACCATAGAAATAGGGGCCCCTGGGGTGCCGATACCGCTATTACAAGCTTAGTCCAAAAAAGTGCTGTCTGATCATTAGTCGGCTGTACTGCAAGATAATTTAGAATTGCGTAAAGACCAACAAAAAATATCAATCCAGCAAAGTATACATTGGTTCCACTTTTTGGATTTTTCAGATATACAAAAAGCGCTAGCCCAAAGCTAAGTACCGCCGTAATGATGCTTATGATTAATTCCATGATCCTATTATAAACGAATCAATTGGCTTGCGAGGGGTATGGGGGGCATTTTTGTTTATCGAATAGCCAAGTCGAAGAAATACTTGCGGGAATCCGCCGTCCAAAAGTGCTTTAATTTCTTTCCGGTTGGCAGGTGACTCTATTGTTGCCTGCATAATAGTAACATCGATCCCCTCGCTCACGACATTACAGATAAAGTCTTCCATAATTTTTCCGGCAACGATCCAGTCTACAATAGTATCGGACTTCGTTGAGACAATGGCTATCGCGGAGGAGTTAGCGATTTTTTGATAATCACTAGCAGCTACTTTCTCCAAAAGCTTAGGTGCTCGCGTCATCAAGATACGTCCTATGTAAAATTGGGCCGTCTTCATGCCCTGTACTGAAGCAGGCATTCCATCATGCTTATTTGTATGGGGTGGACGCATCCATGATACGAGTTCTTCAGTGAATGGCTTCGTGGCAAATTCTGATGCAGAGTGCCGATAGAGTGTAGCGAGTAATTCCTTCGATTTTAAGTCCGAAAATACCAATACGTCTTTTTGCTTAATGATATCGAGTTTTTTTTGTGGAATTACTTTTTCCCGATAAGCAAATTTATTGGAGCGCCGCTGCATCATTGCGTCAAGGTTTTTGCTGTGCTTAAATATGCCAACCTTCTTAAAGGTCATAATGACATTTGCCTTAGCTATGGTCTTCGCATTAATCTCGTAATCGACTGAAAAGCCAAAGCATTCAGCTGCCAAAATAGTGTTAGATAAAAAACTGCCAAGACTAATACAGAGTTGTCTAAATTGAGGGTCGACTTGCCTAAGTTGGCTGGCAATATTCATATCGGGTCTCAGCACAACTCGATTTTCCGATTCTAACGTGAGCTGCCACGGCTGCGAATTGTGGGTTGAGGGAGCTAGAATGCCAAACTGGAGGATAAATTTGATCTGTGAGCTCAGGCCTTCATTGCTTGGAAAATCGTTTGGTGAGAGTGACCAAGCTGAATAATTATTCGCCATCCCTATCACCCATTATCATTTTAAATGCTTCACTGCGCTCATCGCTCGGAGTCGTATCGCTTAAGGACCCCAGCATCTCTGCCACATCAAAATAATATCTACCTCCTGAAATTTCAGCTCCAAGAATGACCTTCTTCATTATCACTGTGGCAAGTCCGCCGTCCAAAGCGATTGCATTGGCTAGCTGCGGCCTACCCACAAGGGTCTCACCAATTTCTGTTAGCGACTGAAGCGCCCGAGTGGGAACATATTTAGCATCTACGAGCTGAACGGCATATCGTTTTTTATCCTCCTCCGTAATTTCCCCACTCACAATTTGGGACAGAATATCTTCAGGCACAGTACCGAAAAAGGGTGCCTGCATGTCATCAATATCATAACGTTCGACATCAACAAGAACGTTATCACCAAGGCTAGTCATCATGACGAGTGGAATCTTCTTATCGCGTGCGTAGTATCTCATCTGCACCTTCATCGCAAAATCATCCACTTCGTCAAAAATTATATCTATCTTATCCTGAATACTCTCAAGGTCCTTCATCTGAATGCCCGCCTCAAAACAGACAAGTTCGGCATAAGGATTAATTCCATATATTTGTTCGCGAGCAAGCTGGGTTTTTGTCTTACCAACATCCGTAAGTTGTGCCTTCACTCGATTCAGATTAGCGGTGGACAGTCTATCGAAGTCCGCAATCAGCATCTTCTTAGCAAAGCCTGCCGAGGAGAGAGTTGTGGCGATTGAATTACCGACCGATAGCCCCATAATTAGTGCAGTCGACCCATAAAGCCTCTTCTGCTCTGCAGCAGTGATTATGTTTTGATTGCGATTAGTGCGCAAGCGGAAGTAATCGTCCTCCGTCACGGTGTGAATCAGCAGACCCGACCATGGATAATAGACCCAGTCGCCGTGCTCCTCACTAGCATGCTTATCAACAAAGCCTTTTACTGAATCATGGATGTCTGATTGATGTATTTTCTCAGGATTATCAATCTCGAAGAGCTCTTCAAGCTGCTCTTTATATAGATCAATTTCTTGCCAAATCTTGAGTCTATCCTTCCACTCAGCCAAAGATTGCTTTGTGTAATTACCTTGTTTTAGGATGACTGGTCTCTGGCTATTGCTCATTATTTCTGTACCCATTTCTGTTTAGCTCCAGATCTAAAATATGTTTGATCTTGATAAGGCCACAGCTTGATCTCAGGCCAAACTCGCTCCTTACCATATTCCGTATAGACCTTACGATATTCGGAACTCTCTAATAGTAGCTGCTCGACAATTCGTTCTGCCACGCGCTCACCAAGAACAGCAGAATCTTGTGTGTCCGGCTTAAGTTCAACGTGAACATGGAAATGCTGCACGCCATTTTGGTCGTAATCTACTGCCATCGTAAATTTTCCTGTGACAGATTTTTGTAGTTCATCGTCATAAAGAGCTTTGCGGATAGTGGCTGGATAAATCTGGAAGGCAAAATAGCTTACCGAAAAATCATTGCGCTCATACACATAGACGAATGGGAGCTGCCAAAGCGTCTTGTTGATATCCGCATTTTTCATTTCTAAATCAAGGTTTAGTCCTGAACGTGTATACATTTCGCCAAGCTCCTCGAGAGTAAAGACACGCCCACGGTCTTTTAGGTCATACCGCACCAGAGGAATGCCGCTATATGCACTACACAGCAAGTCGCCATCTCTGTCCTCGAAATAAAACATCTCTGGCATATACTGCGTCAATGTGGGCATATGTGAAGTTTGCGGAAAAATCTCTTGATATAGTTTCTCATTCTCGAGAGCCAGTTTTCGAGTCAGCAAGCTGACGGGTGTTTCGTGAGACATCGTACCGAGATCGACCGTGCCGTAATGATTTAGGCTGCGTCGATAGACGTCCTCAACGCCAGTCTTTTTGTAAATATAATCACGAAATACTTCGCTGAATGCCTCTGCGGACAGGATAAAACCTGGGTTGTACTTCTTCCAATCAAGCCCCTCTCTCTCCCCCTCGTCAATGATGTCCTTCAGGAAGGGACCATACGCTCCTATGATGACTTGATCAAAATCTGAACCCAAGTTTTTTACTGTCTTGATAACCTCAGGAATATTAATGCCGGGGTTGGCAAGGCTCAGTTGATAGTCGGGTTTTAGTAATATTTGATAGATTGCCTCATAGGTGAAGAGTCCGCCAATCCATATCCCGAGAGGAAATGCATTAATGTATAGTGTGCTCTTCGTGTTAATTGAAAAATTCTCAAGCAGATATAGCTCTGCGGTGAGTGCATATTGTTTATCTTGTAATGGTTGCCGAGGAAAGTAAAAAGGCTCTCCGGTAGAGCCGGAGGTTGCCGATATCATCCAATTCTTAGTTGAGAATTCTCCGTCCCAGCAAAGATCTTGCCGGGGGTACTTACGAAGATAGTTGTCCTTATCTACGGTCGGAATAAGTTTAAAGTCATCTATGGTCTTGATCTTTTCTGGATCAACTTTGTTAACCCTGAGAAAGTCTTTATAGGCCGGGACCCGTTTCGCCATTTGATCAAAAAGCGCTAATGCCATTACCTGACCGCGTGCGATCCAATTTCCCTCAGAGTCGCGATGAAGTTGGTCTAGAATTTTTGTGGGATCGTTATGTTCAAGCGGTAGCATTTTATTCCGACGTACTATCCATTACAATATGGATTATATCAAAGAAGCTAACCTGAAAATATATGAACCGCCGCGACCTCCTCGCCCACAGGCTCGAACAATTCGATAGTAGCGCAATCAGATACGCCTTTTCACTCGCCGAAAAGATTCATGACCCTATAGACCTATCCATTGGCTTTCCGGAAGACAATACGCCATCAAGTATTAAGGCGGCTGGCATTTCGGCAATTCGCCAAAACCACACTCGCTATACCCCAACCAATGGCACACTTCCTCTCCGACTAGAAATCGCCAAAAAACTAAAAAAAGAAAATCACATCGCCCTAGATCCTGGTCGAGTCACAGTCGTGCCAGGACTCACTACCGGCATACTTCTCATTTACCTCTCCATCCTGAATCCGGGCGATGAAATCATCCTGCCAGATCCCTTTTTCCCACCATATCGCGACCTCGCAGTAATGCTCGGTGCAAAAGTAGTTCATCTCGACACGCTACCGGATTTTCAAGTTACTGCCGAGAAACTTGCCAAAGTCATTACTCCAAAAACAAAGGCGATACTCATCAATAGTCCCAACAACCCATCCGGCGCGGTATATCCTGAAAGTGAGTTGAGAAAAATCGCAAAGCTAGCCGATAAACATAATATTGTGGTTATCTCTGACGAGATTTACGAACACTTTAGCTATGACAAGCCGCACTTCAGTATCGGTAGCATCTATGAAAATACATTAACGATGAATGGCTTTTCGAAAGCATTTGCTATGACCGGCTGGAGACTTGGCTATATCGCAGGCCCGCAAATAATCATCTCGGCAATCAATGAACTTGAGCAGTATGTTGTATTCTCCAGCTCATCAATTGCTCAAGCTGCCGCGCTTGAAGCTCTGAGATATAACCCTGAAAAAATGACAAAAAAATACAAGAAAAAACGAGACATCACGCTAAAGGCTATGCGGAAAGATTTTGAAATACACGGTGCCGAAGGTGCCTTTTATGTTTTTGCCAAGCTCCCAGAAGGTATTGATGATCTAGAATTTGTAAACTTGGCAGCAAAAAGAGGGCTCATCATCCTGCCCGGTCGGGCGTTCTCTATGCACCACAACTATATCCGAGTAGCATTTGGAAATAATATCGCTACAATACAGGCGGGACTTAAGATTCTTCACGAGATTATGACCGAACAATCCGAAGGTCGAGTTTCGCTCGGTAAGAGACATCGATCCATATAGCTTGAGGCCCTTTAAGCTATACAGGTACAGCAGTAGCCCAAAGAATCGAACTTAATAGTCTATCAATTTTGGTTTTACAGGAAGAGTCTCAAGAATGTTTAAACCCCGATTGTGAGTACTGGGCTCCTGTTCATCAAACTGCCTAGCTATCTCTTGTGCTACCAACTCAGCATCCCCCCATATAGTCAAGCACTCCACTGAGTTGGCAATTTTTCGTGCATTTTCAATCCGTTTCTGAGTTTTACTCGGATCATCAAGGCTTTGCAGGCCATAAGAAAACTTGTTTACCCTTCGAGAGACACCCCGAATCTTTCTAGTCATCTCTTCATATAAATGCCATTCTGCTTTTTGCGGACCCCATCGTAACATGTGTAACGTCGCGCTCGGTGCCGTCACTGGCTGGACAATTAACTCAGCCGTAACCGATTCTTTACTTAGATCAATGTGTGAAACCGTTTCATTATCTTCATGTCCCGCAGCCAAGATGACTTCTCTTTTATGATCCGGAATGAGTGGTACCGAGCCTAAAATCTTACCCTGTTTACCAACTAGAACTTTTTCGTCACCAACAAAATCAAATCCGAATTGCCTACAAAGGAGCAAATTTACCGAGGTTTTTCCCAGTCCGCTGGCGCCACCTATAAGCAGAACTGCTCTGCCATTTTTCTGGGCGGCACTCGCATGGACACAATAGATTTCCGCGTCTTGCCTTAGCGCATCAAAAATATAATCAATGACAGAAATAACATCCTCTGTGGTTGTAGACTCTGGATTGTAAAGTAAATCGTAAACTTCTCCCGACTGCTGCAATGAAGTGCAGCTAGAAGCCTTGATGCGCAACTTGGTACCATCATGCGACCCCGAATCAAGGCCCGCTACTGAGACGCTCGGGATGTATTTATTTAGAAAATCTGAGTGTGCAATCCGTTCTAGCAGCTCAGCGCTCGCTTCAAGAACAATATGCTGTCGATAGGAAGATATGATCATTGCTCGCCCCTGTTGAGGTGCGGAAATGACATAGTCTCGGCGTTTAGATGTAGTCCAAGGAAAGCTTGGAGCTCGCTCCACGTGTCCCCTTTAGATATATCGATTACTAGTATTTTTCGGTTTTTCTCGCTTAGATATTTTCGGACTTGTATATTTCGTTCAATATACTGGCTAACCAATCCTGTGGCTTTTTTTTCAAAATCTACAATGCGATACCTATCAGGAGTGCGCGTCGATGCGAAATGCCGTTGCACACTTTGGATCCAACTCTCTTCTGGGCGAATCGTTTGAATAAAAACAGCGCTTGGATCACGGCTTTCAAGCAAAGGAAACACGAGCGGATGGCTCCATGGTAAGTCAACAAAAGCATCGTACTGCTCGTATGCAGTGATTATTCCCTGAATCTCCCCCTTACCGAATTGATCCAACAGCAGTGGGTTCCAGCCAGCTACGTTATAGCCTAATAATCGCAGTGCTTCCCCAAGGGAGGTGGTGCCGGTCTTCGGCTGACCAACGCATATCACTTTTTGCTTCATTTGATCAAATTGTGACTAGTAAGATGCTGCCACTCTCCGCTGTCTGGCATCCATGAAATCTTATCCGCAAGCTTTTTCAGATCACAAAATTCAACATAATTCACCTTATCAGAATCCGGTTGAGTGTCGTCGGCTTCATTGGGTTGAATAGTGTAGCGATCAAATTTTTCTGGTAAATTACAGAGATACCGTAACTGTAAGAAGCGCTGCTTACGATTATCCGACTCTTCTTCTAGCGTTACGACATAATAACCAAAAAGTTTTGGCTGAAGTTCAAGCTGCTTTATATCTAATGAGGTTTCTTCTTGAATTTCCCGACCTAGTGCTGCATCGAGCGATTCCTGGCTATTTGGCTTACCTCCTGGCAGCTGCCAAGATACACCATCCTTTGAAACAATGACAACGCGATTATCGTCCGAGATAAGCCAGGCATAGACCTGTTTCACCGGTAGATCAGTGTGATCGTCTGCAATTTTGTTTGCCGCATGCCAGTCCATGGTAATATTCAATGTGTCTTCTCCTTTTTACTGATAATTGTACGATAAACACCCTCTAACTCCTTAATCTTTTCATCCCAGGTCCATTTACTTAAAATATTTTCTCTAGCTAATTGTCCAATCTGAATTTGTCGTTTTTGATCCAACAAGATACTTTCTATCACCCTGCTAAGGGTTTTTGGGTCATCAGGCGGCGATAGAAAACCGGTCTTGCCATCCATTATTAGCTCTTCTAGGCTTGTGCCGATCGTTGAGATAACTACACAGCCGCAAGCTTGAGCCTCAAGCGCAGTCGTCAAGACGCCCTCCTTACTGCGAGATGGCAATACTGCAAGTCGGGATCTTTTTAAATAGTCTAATTTTTGCTTTTCCGTAACATAGCCAACGAACTCGACTTTATTATCCACGCCCAAATCTTTTGCGAGCATTTGTAGGTTTTTCAACTCGGGGCCATCTCCAGCAATTACCACCCTGAACTCAATCTTCAGCCCTTCAGCTGCACGGAGTAAACAGTCAACTCCCTTTACGCCAATAAGGCGTCCAAGATATAGTATGTCGATATCCCTTTGAATTTCTCGATCAATATCAAAATAGTCCGTGTCGATACCATTTTCAACTACCGCATCACTTTTTATAATTCCACTTGATAGCCTGTCCCATTGATACGCAACTTGCCGCGAAACCGAGACGTAGTGATTTGGAAGGACCGCTAAAAGGCTGTGATGGTATTCATATTGCAGTGGATAGCCGTGCAAATGCACAATTGAACAAATACCCTCGGGTACTGCAAGTGAGTCGAATAAGTTGTGGCTCACCACCGCATCGATGTCATTTTTGGCAGCAAGGTATGGAAGCGCAATTCGCGCAAGCTGCATACTCTCCTCATCCCATCTGCGCCACGAGTT
>CAZWNK010000025.1:0-9330 GCA_964635445.1 uncultured Candidatus Saccharibacteria bacterium
GATATATATTTGAATGGCGAACCAGCGAGTGACACCGAACTTAGAGCACTGGAGAATGTCGCTGAGTTAGTGGCGCAGCAGACACCTGGTGAAGTTCATGCTCAAGTTGGCCATATAGACGAAGAAACTGGTGCCATTGTCGTATTTCGAACTGTTGAGTTTGAGTCCGGTGACGGTCCTAGAAAGAATACTTTTGTCGATGTGGCACAGTACGAGTTTCATGCTATAAAGTTCTCGGTAGGGTTCGATGAGCAGGGGCATTTTAATGCATTGTGGTTTCACGGGGACAGACTGGACGATTTACATACTTCGTTGAAGATAACGCAAGATTTTATAGACAATGACGAAGTTTCAGAGGAGACAAAGCAAGTATTGAGGTTTGTGCAAAATACGTTGTTCTATCTTTTGGATGTGCAGCTTGAAGGACATGTCCCAGACGAATTTTCTGCAGCAAGCGAAGTCACTTCATTTATAGAGCCGCAGCTTGTCGATCGTATCATTGCTGAAAGCGGCACTCCCAAGCTGAGAGTTGTTGAAAGAGCGGAGGTGTTGGCAGATGGTAGCGTTATTAACGTCTTATATCATGAATTTATCGATGGGCTGCCTGATGAAGAAATAGCCATTCCTAAAATTCAAGTCGAACTGAAGACTGCTACAGATAACTACTGTTATATTGTTGGATTTGACGGATCGAGAACTATGGAAGTCATGAGCCAGGAAGAGTATCAACATGTTGTGGATACTATGGAAGAGCCTGTTACTGACGAAGACAAAGCTGTGCTTGAGTTTCGCCAGCAAATCGGCGCAACGACACCTGGCCGACATGATGTTCGTAGACTGACGACAGTTTTGGAACAGATAGTCTTAAAAGAATCATAAACTACTTGTGGTTTCATGAAGGAATAACTATGCTCTAGATAAGCTTTAGTAAAGGATGGGCATGAAAAAGTTAAATCAAAAAGGTTTTCATCATGTGATGGTTTTGGTGGTTGTAGTCATACTGATAGCTATAGGATTGGTCGGATACAAAGTCGCAGCGAAACGTACTTCCGCCACTGACAAGAAGGCCACAACGTCGACGCCAACGAATAGTTCGGCGACTTCTAACCCGGACACTCAACAAACTCAACTCATCTGGTCACAAGGCCAAGACGGGTGGACGGCGTCACAGAAAGCGCCTGATTGCCCTGCTCAGCCGATGCTCAAATCTCCTGTCGATATGTCTAAAGTGACGGCGATTCTCTATCCGGGCCAGACTCGGGGCGGCAATTATAAACCCCATGGAGGATTCAGGTTTGATAATCAGTCAAACGATCAAACAGTGACTGCGCCTCTCGATGGTTTCATCGTTCGGGGTAGTTCGTACAAAGAGATCGGCGAAGTACAGTATCTTTTCGATGTGATGAATAACTGTGGCGTGATGTATCGTTTTGACCATCTCCGAGTCGTTACAGATGTCCTCAAAAAGATAGCTGATACATGGCCAGCACCTCAGGAGAATGTCTCCCAGACGCATAATGTCTCCCCTGCAGTTGCAATAAAACAAGGTGATGTTCTGGCTACCTCAATCGGATTTGTGAACACGAAGAATGTGGGCGTTGATTGGGGTGTCTATGATTACCGCACTACCAATGAGGCGAGTAAGTCATCATCGTATCAGCAAGCTCATTCGCAGTTCAAAGAAACTGCGTGGCATGCGGTGTGTTGGTTTGACTGGTTGTCGACGACAGATGCAGCCAAAGTACGCGCACTCCCAGCCGGAGATCAAGCGAACGGCAAAAAGTCTGATTATTGCAAGTAGTTTTGTTATGCTTATGGTGAAATGAACAAGAAGAAAAAATCGAAAATAGCGACGCGCCACAGGCGCGTGTCTCGATTTTGGAAAAAACCACATCCCTATATCCTCCTAGCACTCGTCGCACTCGTGTCGTGGCTTTTCACGTTGCCAGTACGACCACCGAATTTGAATGCCGCTGCGACGCCACCGGCGGCACCGACTCCACACTCTCCAATATTTGGGACAACTGTCACTGCTGTGCCGTATTGCTATGGCCAGGCAATGGATCTGTATGGTCCGAGAGTCATGAAATACGAGAGATCTCCTGTCGTGATGTACATACATGGCGGAGGCTGGTACATCAATACCAAGTCGACCGAACCCAATCAGTTGGCGATGATCGATGGGTTGCGAGATAGAGGCTTCACCGTTGTCTCTATCGATTATAGATTACTTCCCAAGAATCATTTCCCTGCCCCTCTCGAAGACTCACTGTGTGCTGTTCGCTACCTTCGTGCGCATGCTGACGACTATAGTCTCGACTCCAATCGTATAGCGGTCTACGGGTTTAGTGCTGGTGGATATCTAGCAGGGATGGTCGGCGTACTAGATACGAATAATGATTTCACGAGTGAGAGCGAGCCGTATCATGCCTACTCGTCTCGCGTGCAAGCTGTCGTGACGCTCGCAGGGTTTTTTGATCTCACAAACGGCCTTACTGTCCGTAATCATCAGCGAATTCATGAACTACTGCAAGATTATCCTCCCAGTACGACCGATCCTGTGCATTTTACGACCCCTGATGACCCACCTTTTTTGCTTATACACGGGACTGACGACGGGTTCGTCCAGCTTGAGCAAGATGAGCTTATGAGTGAGCGATTGCAGGCTGCTGGCGTGCACTTTGAGCGCCTCCTCGTCCAGCATGCCCAGCATGGTCTCGAATCAAGTGGTGAACCCATAGAACCTGCGATTCAAGAAGTACGACAGCGCGTCCAAGACTTTATCGAGCGATTCTTGTTTCCATACAAATAGTTTCAGGAAATCTTCAAGCAGTTTTGTATACTAGATGGGATGAATGGGAAACGAGAGAGGATACTAGCATTAGATTTGCTGCGCGGCTTGTTTCTGCTCGTGATCATTGTGGATCACCTCTCATTGTTCCCAAATCTGTTTGAAATATTCTCGGGAAGAGGACATTTGTGGTCCTCGGCTGCAGAGGGGTTTTTTCTGATCTCCGGCACGCTTGTTGGTTATATCTATGGCCCGCGCATGAGCGTTGCACCTGCTCGAACCAGTATCAAGATCTGGAAACGAGCCCTAGAGTTGTACTGTTATTCGGTGACGACAAGTTTCGTATTCCTCTGGTGGGGCAACCATGTATCGCAAGGCGCAAAACCAGGTCTTTGGGTGCACCCTCCTATTAGAGAGATGGTCGAAAAAGTACTGACGCTGAGATATGTGTACGGATGGACAGATTTTTTGACTCACTATGTTGTGTATATGCTCGTCGCGCCACTGGCTGTCTATCTTTTGAGCAGGCGTAAATCATGGCTACTCGTTGTCGGTTCGCTCGCAGTGTGGTCGCATCGCGGAGCATACATGGACAAAGCGTGGCAATTGCTGTTCATGGCCGGCATACTGCTTGGATACTACCTGCCCTATCTCGAAACAAAAGCCAAACTGATGAGTGTGTTGAGACAAAAAACAATGACGTGGACGATATATGGGTTTGCGGGATTGGTCTACATAGCTAGTGGTGTCGCGATCAGGATTCCTGAGTACGTCTCAGATAATAATCTCACCTCCGGTCGTCTCTATGACTTTTCGCAGCCACTTATAAGGTTTCACGACAGGACGCTCGTGCTTTTTGATAAGAACACTTTAGGTTCAGGGCGGGTCTTGGTTTCATTTTTGTGGTTTACGGCACTCTACATCGTATTTCGACGCAATGAAACCCGTATACATCGATGGAGCAAAGGCGTACTGGAGGCATTTGGGAAAGTGTCTCTCTATGTATATGTCGTCCATGCATTTGTGCTTTTCGCACTACATCTCGTATTGCCAGTAAATATGGGTTTTATTGCCAATACAATTGTCACGGCATGGTCGGCGGCGATAGTGTATGAATGTATTCAGTACAGGGATAAAATCGTGCACTATTGGCGAAAAAAACCATTACAACGACGTATTATGCGAGAGCGTATGCCACAAAACTCATCGCTTCTCTACCTCGCTGTCGGCCAGGAGTAGGTCTACGGCTTGAGTGTAGCGCCTCCACTGATATTTGCTCCCATTCATATTTACCAATGAGGTGGAGACTTACCGGTCAAAAAGCCACAGCGCGATATGTTGCTGTGAGGTTCGAGCAGCGAAATTAGTAAAAACCGGACTCGCAGGTGATGTCTGGATAGTCTGTGCGCTGAAATACGACCAATCGGTGGCCTCGTCAGTTTGCGATTTATCTTGCGAGAAAAGATTGATCGACACGTCATAGCCTTTGTTTTTGAGCTCGTTGGCCTGCACGAGGATGCCATTGAGGACATCTGTACGTCGTTCGGGAGTGACGAGTGTTTGTTTAGTAGTATCCCCTACGTATTTATTGCCAAATGTCCCCGTATTGAACCATATCTTTTTGACACCGAGTGCATCTGCAGCTTCTTGAGCGAGCTTGTAATTGATAAATTCACTCGCATCGAAAATCCCTGCACCACCAACATTGGCTGGCGGCATCCATGGAAACCCTTGGAGTCCGAAACTTTCGACGAGGTTTTTGTCGATAGCTTTTACATAGGGTACGAGACTGAGGTACTCGCCTCGTGACCAGTCGAAATCATCCGCGCTGTAGGTTGCCGAATTGAGCATGACACTCCCCCTGAGTTTGGGGAATGACTGCCGTCCTGCTCTGAGGTATTTGTTGACGATGATGCCAAAATCTTCAGGAGTCGCATTATTACGGTTCCAGTACGGGAGGTTGGCTTCGGGGAAAGGCACCCATACACCCATTTGCTCATCTGTCAGTCCGAGATTTTTGAGTGTTTGGAAATACGATGTGATCCATTGATCGTAAAAGCCCGATTTGAATTCTGTGAAGTCGATATCGCCCCACGACGTGACTGGTTCGGTGATGATAAGCGGCGTGACTTTGTAGTATGCAAACTCTTTCAGCGTTGCAGCCATTTTGGCAGCCTTATCGCGCGCATCATCCTCGCTAGTGGGCATATCATTAAAAACCATGAGTGTTGACGATACCTGCGAATGGCAAATTTGCTGGTATTCAGCTAATTTTTTTAGCTCTGGAACGGTTGCTTTTGCTAAGTCTGGGTTAGGACTACCTTCATCACACCGAAACTCGGCGGCTATGGTAGGCTTTGGCTGACTACGAGCGATACTTGGCATAGCGACGACAGATCTCCCCATCAGTGCATTGGAGACTATCTCCACTGCGAGGAATGAAAACGACAACATAATTATCGTATAGAGTAAAATAGCGCCTCGTTTCATGCTTTTGTCTCCGACTGCACGACTTTGAGATCGACACCTTTTCGCTCCCATCGTTGCCAGTCGATCTCGTGACCACGAACTGCCATTTTGATACTTCGTAAGAGCACCATGTATTCAATCCAGGTAGTGACATAGAACAATGGCCACGTGAATGGAAATTTCAGAAGTATTCGCCAGTTGAACTTTTCAAAGTTGAAACAAGCAACGACAAAATACGTGACAAAAATAAAGAAAATGCCCAGGCCTAACGACAGGTAGTCGCCAGATATGATGCTGTATGAAAGAAGCAAGGCAATGCCTATCGGCTCAAAAAGTAGCTGCAGTTCTCCAAGCAAAGAATACGGGAGGATAAAAAAGCACAGCCAATTGTTGTGGTGCTTTTTGAGCGAGAAGAACATCTGGCGGTACTTGACGAGTGTATCAAGTCGACCTTTTTTCCATCGCAAACGCTGATTGACCAGACCGGTGATTGTCGATGCGCCCTCTGTGTAGCAGATCACATTTTCTGCGAAGACTGCTTTGAGTCCAGCGTATTTGGTGCGCAAGGACATCTCGATGTCCTCAGTTTTGTTAAGTGTGTCAAAGAGGCCGAGCGAGTCAAATGTTTCAGAACGTCTGAAAGCCGCACAAGCACCCCCGTAGATGTATTCGGCATTGAGCACCGAGTGTGCGCGCTTGAAATAAAATCCAAACTGGTATTCGAGTGACTGAATCTGTCCAACGAGAGTCCCGTTATTGGCGATTTTGACGTTGCCGACTGCAGCTGAGATGCTCGGGTCACGGAAGTATGAGACTAGCCGCTCGATAGCCTGGTGATGGAATATCGAGTCGGCGTCCATCGTCACGATGATTTCACCTCGCGCCCGCTCGATACCATGATTGAGTGCCGTCCCCTTCCCGCCATTTTCTTTATAGTAGTACTTCAGTAGTTTGTTGGAGACACCGTCGTGTTCACGTTGTTTGAGAAAGTCTATGACAACTTTGTGGGATGCGTCGGTGGAGCCGTCATTCACCACCACAATCTCGATATGCGGATACGTGTTGTTTAGAAGCGAACTAATTGTTCGCAAGATCCCTACCTCTTCGTTCCACGCAGGAACGATCACGGATACTAGTGGTGCATAGTTGTAGATGCGTTCAGGGTAGTATTTACGAATTCGAATTTGCCTGAGTTCTTCTTTGGCGGAATGCCAAGGAGCTATCATGAGGAAAAGCCAATATCGCACAAGCATGAGTCCGGCGAATACGACGGTCATATCTCGTAATCTGTAAAACCACTCTGCCATCATTGATCCGCATTCTGTACGTTAGTCAGTGTAGCCGCAATCAGGACTCGAGCTTCGGGCTTTTGCACGACGATATAAAGCCGTGACTTTTTACTCGTCGGAATGATGTAACGCGGTGAGTTTTCGGTCAATGTTACAACCTCGTCGATACGGTAAAAGTATCGCCAGTTTCGCTTGGTATCAATATATGCGTTTTTCCCTGACTCTATTTCTTCGGGATGCTCGATGGTTGTTTTGCTGGCATTCATATATAAAACCATGTCTCCAATGTCCCCGTCTTTGTTATTGGAGATGATGACATAGTGAGCGGTGCTTGAACGAGCGAGCCATTCCTTGTCGTGGTAGAGTGGTGCGGCAATCGGTATACGAACTGCATTGGATGCTACTTTCAGTACCTCGGGTGTTCCGTAATTTCCCTCGCGTTGCCCATCGGTGAGCTTGGAGAGATCGCCACTCAGTGTGATCGGGTCTGTTTGAAAGACATTGATATGAACCGGTTCCACTGCTTTGATGTATGGTAACGATACTCCGAATGCCGTCTCATAACTATTAGCTATGATATAGATGGTGACAATAGCACAGGCTATGTAGACACTCATACGACCAAGGAATCTCACAATACGAACTAGGAACCGTTTCATAGACGATGCCTCCTCGATATCCTAAGTAGCTTGAGTCGTCGTCGTCGGAGACCTTTGTATGTCATGATCGCCAAAAGGTTACTCACGATCACAGTTGCTACAAAACCTACGTAGACAAAGATAACGATTCGGTATGGGCCGTTCATGTCAGTCTCCTTCCTCCATGCTCAGAATGTGATGATCGTAACGAAAGTCTTGCCTAAAGGCTGTAAAAACGCTTACGATAGACTCTGTATTATGTCAGGATACAAAGGTCATATTGCAGGCGGCTTAGCAGCAGGATTGTTATATACAGCTGCTCTTTCGCAAGGTTCTCTCGACACACTCCTCAACCATCAGGGTACGTTTTTGAGTGGGTGGTATTATATCGGCGCCCTCCTTGTGCTGGCAAGTGCATTCGGCATCTGGCCAGACGTGGACACCAACTCCAAAGCTCAGGACATATTCTTTGCGCTGCTCTTCGCACTAGATATTGTACTACTTGTCAACGGTCGTATGGAAGCATCGGCCTATGTTGGACTCATAGGCATGTTACCGATTCTCGGAAAACATCGTGGATGGACGCATAGCTGGGGGGCTATGGTGGCGATACCTTCGCTGTTTATCGTCATACCGTACATGAATCATCCCGCCCGTCCCTGGTCTGGGCTGCCGTATTTTGGGGCTGCTATTGTCGGGTATTTCAGCCATCTCGTTTTGGATGGGCGTTTGAGGCATTCGATAAAACACCATCACCATCACGCTCACCACATCATATAGCTGTATACTAGATGTATGTCCAAAGGCATGATCTATCTTGTGATCAGTATCGGGTCGACAGCTGGCGCCTATCTTCCTGTGCTGCTCTTTCATGCAAATGCATTATCGATATGGAGCGGTCTTGGCGGAATCGTAGGCGCAATCGTTGCGGGTGTACTTGTTTATAAGTGGAGTATGTAAGCGCACAGTGAGGTTTGTGAACATAGTCAGTACGTTGAGACGAGTCGATAGTATGAACACCTGATAATTCTGCATGTTTCACGATCGTCTCGGCTAGCGTCTTTGAAAACAAACCAGTAAAATATGCATCTGAGATGAAACAATCGGGTAAAAAGCTACCGGCCGGTACTATTAGACGTATCAACATCAATGGCCTATCAGGCCGGGTGCTTACGATCCCCAAAACTAATAAGTCCCAAAAAGACGTCGAAATACTTCTCGTCTACGGTATGCACTCGAGTCTTGAGCGCTGGTATACCCTTGCCAATGCTTTGTCGCAGTTTGGCAATGTGACAATGCCTGACCTTCCGGGTCACGGCGGCATGGATAGCTTTTACAAAATCAAGATGGAACCGACACTTGATAACTTTGGAGATTATCTCGCAACGTTTATCAAGCTTCATTACAAAAACAAACGATTTATCGTGCTCGGTATGTCACTTGGTTTTGAAGTCGTAACCAACATGCTGGCACGGTACCCAGAGTTGTCAAGTCATGTCGATCTTGTCGTGAGTGGTGTTGGGTTTACTCACCACAAAGATTTCAAGATCAAAAGAATCAATCAAGCTTTTTTGAAGACTATTGGCTATATCGGTTCGAGAAGAGGCATGGGCCTCTTCATGCAATACATCATATTTAACCGGTTTTTTGTCAGTATCGGATTCAGCATCTGGGGTAAAAAGCATCTCAAAAAATACAACTCCCTGACTAAAGAGCAAATTCATGACTACTCACAAATAGATATCAACCTATGGCTACTCAATGATATTCGAACGCGCGGTTACACAGCGTATCAGATGTTCAAAAGTGACCTCACCTATCTGCACGTACCATTACCGGTACATCACATACATGTTCCTGATGACCAGTATTTCTACCGTGATCAAGTGAAGGCTCATATGTCTATGATCTATACGGGCTATCATGAATATCTTGCGAACTTCGTGAGTCACGGTTCACCGTTGATTGCCGATGAGACAGAAGCCTTGACGATGTTCAATCGAGAATTACAGAAACATATCAAAGACTTGGGCCGTAAGAAACAAAAAGCTCGTTAGCGCCTTTTCAGGAGCGTTTCACGGTACAGTGTTTCAAGTCGCTGACCGATAACGTTGATGTCAAATTGTCGTACAAGTTTCATCTG